>NZ_JBHNPP010000008.1:0-234536 GCF_042436695.1 Flavobacterium sp. HJSW_4 | reverse complement strand
TCGGTCTCTATCTACTGCGGGCGTTAGAAATTTGAGTGGATCTGATTCTAGTACGAGAGGACCGAATTGGACAAACCTCTAGTGTATCTGTTGTCCCGCCAGGGGCACCGCAGAGTAGCTACGTTTGGAAGGGATAAGCGCTGAAAGCATATAAGCGCGAAACCCACCACAAGATGAGATTTCTTTTAAGGATCGTGGAAGATGACCACGTTGATAGGCTACAGATGTAAAGGCAGTAATGTCATAGTCGAGTAGTACTAATAATCCGTAAGCTTATGCACGACTTTTCCCGGGCCGCAAGGCTCGGGAGGAAACTTTCTAAAAAAGCTTGTTTGTTTCTTTATCTCAGTATGTTAAAATATTGTTTGGCTGATAATCAGCCAAAGATTGCCCAAAGCAATTATAACTTCTTAAGGTGGTTATTGCGGCGGGGCTCACCTCTTCCCATCCCGAACAGAGAAGTTAAGCCCGCCTGCGCAGATGGTACTGCAGTTATGTGGGAGAGTATGTCGTCGCCTTTCTTTTGAAAACCCCATCCAATACGGATGGGGTTTTCTGTTTTAGGGGTGTTTTTGATTGACTTCTTTTCCTTTAAATACTCTTCCCAGAAAAGATATAATGGACGGCACATAGGGAAACACCATTAATTGTAGTCATAATAGTTTAATAACTGTTAAATTATAGTCAATTGTAGAAGGTTAAATATTGATACCTTAGACTTTTTGAATTTGAATGAGTATTTTTGTGTTTCAATTATTTTATTTAAACATGAAGAAAAATATTTTATTGTTAGCGCTTCTTGCTGTTACAGGTTTAAGTGCGCAACAACAACGTCCAAAGTTGGTTGTGGGTATAGTTGTCGATCAAATGAAAATGGAATATTTATATCGTTTTTCAGATGATTTTTCTCCAAACGGCTTTAAGAGATTAATGAATGATGGATTTACTTTCCAAAACATGCATTATAACTATATGCCAACTTATACTGCTCCTGGACATGCTTCAATTTATACAGGTACAACGCCTGCTACTCATGGAATTGTTGGTAATGAATGGTTCAGTAGAACTCTAGGTAAAGAAACTTATTGTACAGATGATGCAGGAGTTAAAACTGTAGGTGACGGAACTGTTGAAGAAGGTGCAATGTCTCCTAAAAACCTTCAAGCTACGACAATTACTGATGAAGTTAGAATGGCTACAAATTTTAATGGAAAAGTAATCGGATTAAGTTTAAAAGATCGTGGTGCTATCTTACCAGCTGGGCATTTTGCAAATTGGGCATTTTGGTACAGTAAAACCGGTTCTTTTATTTCAAGTACTTTTTATGGTGAAAAATTACCAGAATGGGTGACAGAATTCAATAATGAGAAAAACTACTTAAAATATATCAATAAAGGATGGGATTTGTACAAACCTGCTTCGGTTTACAATGAAAGTCTTCCTGATAATAATCCGTATGAAGGAAAATTATATGGAAGTGCAGCTCCAGTTTTTCCATATGATTTAAAATCAATGTATGAGAAGAATGATGCTGGAATTATCAAGGCAACTCCTTTCGGGAATGATTTATTAGCTGAATTTGCAAAAAGAGCGATTGAGAAGGAAGAATTAGGTAAAGACAACATTACAGACTTTTTGACTGTTAGTTTTTCTTCTACGGATTATGTAGGGCATTTACTTGGGCCAAGGTCTATGGAACTTCAAGATACTTATTTAAGATTGGATCAAACAATTGCTGATTTTTTAGCTTATCTTGATAAAACCGTTGGCAAAGGTAATTATTTGCTTTTCTTGACAGCTGATCATGCTGGAGCTGAAAACGTAATTTATTTGAAAGATCGTAAATATAATGTAGACAATTACCCTTCTAAAGAGGTTAAGAAAAGCTTACAAGATTTTTCAACTAAGACTTTTGGTGTAGATTTAATTCAGAATTATTCGAACTTTAATGTTTTCTTCAATAAACAAATTATTAAAGATAAAAATTTAGAACTTGTAAAAGTAAAACAAGCTTTTAAAGAATTTTTAATTACTCAGCCACAAGTTAAGAAAGTTTATACAGAAGAAGAAATTTTAGCTAATGCAGGAAATGATTATGCTTTAAATTTTGCTGCTAAGGGGTATGATGTAACGCAAAACGGCGATTTAGTTATTATAGACAAACCAGGTATGATTGAATATACTCCTACTGGAACGTCACACGGAACAATCTACAGTTATGATACACACGTACCTGCTATTTTCTACGGTTGGAATATTAAAAAAGGAGAGTCTCATGATAAAAAGGCTATTACAGAGATTGCTCCAACAATAGCTCAGAAAATAAAAGTTACTTTTCCAAATGGAACTGAAGCGAAGGTAATGACTGAAGTTCTTGATGATAAGAAATAAAAAATATAATATTTAAAAAACCTGTCTTCATGGCAGGTTTTTTTATGGCATAAAAAAAGGCTTTTCAGTTAAGAAAAGCCTTTATGTAATAGTGATTTAGTAAGCACTTATACAAGTATTAGCACTATGCGTTTGCTAATACTATTTCTTCGTTAAAAGGAAGATTCCAAGCTTCTGCAACTCCTTTGTAAAGGATTTTTCCATTAGCTACGTTTAATCCTTTTTTCAATTCTTCATTTTCAGCACAAGCTTTTTCCCATCCTTTGTTTGCTAATTGTACAGCATAAGGTAAAGTTGCGTTTGTTAAAGCTAAAGTAGAAGTGTAAGGAACAGCTCCTGGCATATTAGCTACACAGTAGTGAACAATATCGTCAATAATGAAAGTTGGGTTTTCGTGAGTTGTAGGTGTACAAGTTTCAATACATCCGCCTTGATCTACTGCTACGTCAACAACAACAGTTCCTGGACGCATTAATTTTAGCATATCACGAGTGATTAAGTGAGGTGCTTTTGCTCCTGGAATTAAAACTGCTCCAACAATTAAGTCAGCATCTTTAATTGCTCTTGTGATATTGTAGTGGTTAGACATTTCTGTATTTACGTTTGCAGGCATGATATCGTCTAGTTGACGTAAACGAGGTAAACTTAAGTCCATAATAGTTACTTGAGCACCTAATCCAGCAGCCATTTTAGCAGCTTGAGTTCCTACGATTCCTCCACCTAAAACCAATACTTTTGCTGGTGGCACACCTGGAACACCTCCTAAAAGAATTCCTCTTCCTTTTAATGGTTTTTCAAGGTATTTTGCCCCTTGTTGAATTGCCATACGACCTGCAACTTCAGACATTGGAACTAATAATGGTAAACTTCTGTCTGTTTTTTCTACAGTTTCGTAAGCTAAACAAACAGCTCCTTTTTCCAACATTGCGTGTGTTAATTCTTCTGAAGAAGCAAAGTGGAAATAAGTAAATAATAATTGATCTTTTTTGATCAATGGATATTCTGAAGCAATTGGTTCTTTTACTTTGATGATCATTTCTGCAATAGCATAAACCTCCTCAATAGTTGGTAAAATTACCGCGCCAGCTTCAGCATATTCTGCGTCAGCGAAACCACTTCCTATACCAGCAGTAGATTGAACATAAACTGTATGGCCGTGTTTTTTCATTTCAGAAACACCTGCAGGAGTTAAAGCAACTCTGTTTTCATTATTTTTTATTTCTTTCGGAACACCTATTATCATTTTGTTATATTTTTTTGTTTTTATTGAAATTGTTTTACAAATCTACAGATAGAGAATAAATTATGGTTTAACGCATAGTAAATAAGAAAATATTATTTTATTTTTTACTTTTACAGAAAAATATTCTGTTTGGAAGTGAATTTTATTCTTCAAAAAGAAAAAAAGACTAAATCGAACTAATTTTAATAAAACGTTTTCGTTATGGCTTTAGATGAAATTGACAAAAAAATACTACGTCTTTTGCAAGAAGATGCACATTACACTTTAAAAGATATTGCAAACAAAATAAATTTGTCGTTAACGCCTGTTCATGATCGGGTGAAACGTCTTGAAAAAGATGGAATTATAGAAAAATATGTAACGCTTCTTGACAAGAAAAAATTAGGAAATAATTTGACGGTTTATTGTCAGGTTACGTTGGTCAAACAGACTTATGACACATCAGAAGGGTTTAATCAGTCTATTTTGAATCTTCCTGAAGTCGTTGAGTGCAATTATGTTTCTGGAAACTTTGATTATATGCTTAAAATTATAATTCCAGACATGGAAAGCTATCATCATTTTCATCAGAAAAAATTATCTGTTTTGCCTGAAGTTTCTTTAATAAACACTGTTTTTGTAATTTCAGAAGTAAAAAGTACCACTGTTTTGCCTATCTGACAAACAAAAAACCACCAAGAAATCTTGATGGTTTTAAGAAAAAAAGTTAGTTTGGTCGAATTAATAATAAGTATAACGTCTTACTTTGGCAATATATTTTGCTAAACGGATAACTTGATGACTGTATCCGTATTCATTGTCATACCAAATGTACAGCACAATATTTTTTCCGTCTTTTGAAACGATTGTAGCATTGCTGTCATAAATTGATGGAGCAGATGTCCCGACAATATCAGATGAAACCAATTCGTTATTTAAAGAATATTTTATTTGCTCTACCAATTCTCCTTCTAGAGCATATTTCTTCATGATTTTGTTGATTGCGGCAATTGATGTTGCCTTCTTAACCTCTAAATTTAAAACCACAAGAGAGCCGTTTGGAACGGGAACTCGTATAGCGTTTGAAGTTAATTTTCCTTCTAATGATGGCAAAGCTTTTGCAACAGCGCTTCCTGCACCAGTTTCTGTAATAACCATATTTAAAGCTGCTGCTCTTCCTCGACGGTATTTTTTATGCATATTATCAACCAAATTTTGATCGTTGGTGTACGCATGGATTGTTTCTAAATGTCCTTTTACAACTCCTAAACTTTCTTCAACTACTTTTAAAATTGGAGTAATCGCATTTGTTGTGCATGATGCAGCAGAAAAAATATTTACTTCATCAGGATTAAAATCATTGTGATTTACGCCATGAACAATATTTGGAACTCCTTTTCCAGGCGCAGTCAATAAAACTTTGCTGGCTCCGTTTGAAGTTAAATGTCTTTTTAATGCTTCTTCTGTTGTAAATGCTCCAGTATTATCAATTACTAAAGCATCATTGATGCCATATGCTGTATAATCAATTTCTTCTGGAGAATTTGCAGTAATGTTGTGAACAGTTGTTCCGTTAATAATTAAAGCATTATTTTTAGAATCGGCAATTACAGATCCTTGAAAATCTCCGTGAATTGAGTCATATCGCAATAGAGAAGCTCGTTTCTCTAAACTTGATGCGTCATTTTTATCACGGGTTACAATTGCTCTCAAACGTAATTGGTTTCCTTTTCCAGTTTTAGACATTAGCTCTCTTGCTAATAAACGTCCAATTCTTCCAAAACCATATAAAACAACATCTTTAGGTTGAATCTCTTTTGAAGATTTTGCTTTTTTCAATTTTTCAATAACAAAATATCTTGCATCAGGATATTTTTCATCTTCTAATCGATACTCATAAGTTAGTTTTCCTAAATCTATTTTCGCTGGTGGAAGATCTAAAGATAGAACCACTTTTGCGATTTCAACCGAATCAAAAATGGTGATTGGTTTGCCAACAAATTCGCCAGCATATTGATGAAGATTGATAATATCGCTTACGTTTTTATCCAATAATTGATTTTTGAATAAAACCATTTCGATTGATTTGTCATACCATAAATCGCTTATGACTTTGATTAATTCGACACCCGCTTTTCTTCGGTCGACTTGTAATGTTACCTCTTTTTGGTACAATGATTTGTTACTCATAATTGAAAAAATAAAATGCTCACTATTTTAAAATTTGGCGCAAAAGTATCTATTTCAATCGATTTCGTAAACTATTTTAGCATTTATTTTTGAAAATAAAAAAGCCACCTTAAATTTCTTAAGATGGCTTTTTTGAAGTTTTCAGTCTCGGTTCTCAGTCGCAGTTTGAAAACTGTAAACTGTGACCGAAAACTGCGACTTAAATTATAATTCTGAAAATCTCTCCATTTCTGTTGATCATTTCAATTCGAACGCTTTGTCCTTCGTCTTTTTTACTTAAAAGTTTAGAAACTGTTTCAACGTTTGTTGCTTTTACATTATCAATACTTAGGATGATGTTTCCTAGTAATTCATTTTGATATTGCATTAAATTCTCGTTGGTGATGTTTTTAATTTTAACACCATAATCAATTCTGAATTTTTTCTTGTCAGCAGCGTCTATATTTTCTAATTCAATTCCTTTAACTTCAGCGCTGTAAAATTCGTTTTTACTTAAAGTTACAGGAACCGTTTTCGTTTTCCCGTCTTTAATATAAGTAACTTTTACAACATCGTTTGGACGTTTTGTATTGATGTAACCTGATAAATCTGCATAAGTTGAAATATTTTGCTCGTCAAGTTTTACAATAATATCCCCTTTTGTAAGACCAGCTTTTTCTGCACCAGAATTTTTAGAAACTCTATTAATATAGAATCCTTGTGTTTCTGTAATTCCTAATTCTTTAGAAGCTGTACTGTTCAATTCGCCACCTTCAACACCAAGAATACCTCTTTGTACATTTCCGTATTCCATAATATCCTCAATAATTTTTCGAGCAATATTAGAAGGAACTGCGAAAGAATATCCAACATAAGAACCAGTCATAGAAGAAATCATCGTGTTAATTCCAATTAATTCGCCTCTTGCATTTACTAACGCTCCACCACTATTACCTGGGTTCACGGCAGCATCAGTTTGAATGAAAGATTGGATTCCGCTTTGGTCTAAATTTCTGGCTTTCGCCGAAACAATACCAGCAGTTACAGTCGAAGTCAAGTTGTAAGGATTTCCAACTGCCAATACCCATTCACCAACTTTAACATTGTCAGAGTTTGCAAAAGCAGTATAAGGAAGTTTCTCGTCAGCATTGATTTTCAAAAGGGCAATATCCATTTTAGAATCAGTACCAATTAACTTCGCTTTGTATGATTTTTTATTGTTTAAAGTAATCTCAATATCTGTAGCATCTTTGATTACGTGATTGTTAGTCACGATATATCCGTCTTCAGAAATAATTACTCCAGAACCAGTTCCCACTTGTTCTTGCTGTTGTTGTCCGCCATATCCGTAGAAGAACTCCAACATCGGATTGCTGACAGTTCTTCTCGAAACATTTTTAACGTGAACAACGGTATGAATTGTTTTGTCTGCGGCTTCGGTAAAATCTAGTATTTCAGCTCCTAAACCGACATTTTTTCCATAAGAGTTAGGGGCAAGAGTTACAACAGAATTTCCTTTTCCAAAAAAAGAATTGTTGCTTTCAAATAATAACTTGTAAGCACCAAGAGTAATAGCACCACTTAATAATGACACTAAAAATAAGGCTGAAAATCTTTTCATATTAGAATTTGTAATTAAGTTATTAGAATTTATGTTTCATGTTTTATTTAACGTAAAATTACTTCAAAAAATTATTTGGAAAAGCGGTTTAACTCTCTTTAACAATGATTAACATTTCATTAATTAATAGTTCGTACTTTTGTACTTCTAACAACTAAAAAATGCAAATAGAATTTTATAAATATCAAGGTACAGGAAACGATTTTGTAATGATCGATAACCGTACAAATTTCTTTCCAAAAGACGATGTAAAACTAATTGAGCGTCTGTGCGACAGACGTTTCGGAATTGGAGCTGACGGATTAATTCTTTTAGAAAATGATTCTGAAACCGATTTCAGAATGGTGTATTACAACTCTGATGGAAACCAAAGTTCGATGTGCGGAAATGGCGGTCGTTGTCTTGTTGCTTTTGCTAATCAATTGGGAGTAATTGATGACAAAACGACTTTTATTGCAACTGACGGATTACACCACGCTTCAGTCAATAATGATTCAATTGTTTCTTTGCAAATGATTGATGTAAACGAAATTCAGAAAAAAGATTCTTATACGTTCTTAAATACAGGTTCGCCTCACCATGTTCAAATTGTAGACGATTTGGAACATTATAATGTAAAAGAAAATGGAGCAGCGATTCGTTACGGAGAATTATATGGAGAAAAAGGAAGCAATATCAATTTTGTTAAAAAAGTTGATAATGATACTTTCTCTTTGAGAACTTACGAAAGAGGAGTTGAAGATGAAACTCTTGCTTGCGGAACTGGAGCGACTGCTGTTGCAATTGCCATGAATGCGATTGGTGAAACTGATAAAACTTCAATAAACTTAAACGTTGAAGGTGGAAAATTGGTCGTTTCTTTTGATAAAGATAATGATGGATATACCAATGTTTTCTTGACAGGACCTGCAAAATTTGTATTCAAAGGAACAATTGAGATTTAAATCTAAAATCTACAATCAGAAATCTAAAATTGTAAAATGATCACATTAAAAGGCGATTCGATTTATTTGCGTGCACTTGAACCTCAAGATTTGGAGTTTATTTATTCTATAGAAAATGATGAGAATATCTGGGAAGTTAGCAACACACAGACACCTTACAGCCGTTTTTTGATTAAACAATATTTAGAGAATGCTCATCAAGATATTTATGAGGCAAAACAACTTCGTTTAGCAATCTGCCAAGACGAAGATTTTCCTGCTATCGGTTTGATTGATTTGTTTGAATTTGACCCTAGAAATAATAGGGCAGGGATCGGTATTGTAATTCAGAAAGAAGAAAATCAAGGTAAAAATATTGGTTCTGAGGCTTTAGAGCTTTTAATTAACTATTCTTTTACTAATTTAAACCTTCATCAATTGTATGCAAATATTGGCGTACAAAATGTAGCGAGTATTGCACTTTTTACTAAATTTGGTTTTAAGAAAATCGGAATAAAAAAAGACTGGATTTTGTATCATAACCACTATCATGATGAAGCAATTTTTCAGCTAATTAATAAACAAATTTAAATTTTAAGCTTTGAGTCTAAAAAAAATAATCACAATAAGTGCCGTAGCCATAATTTCAGTTTTATTGATTTATGGTTTTATTTTAATCAATAAAATTTTTAGTTCTAATACTAAATTCGAAGAAAAAGAGGTATACGTTTATGTGCCTACAGATGCGAATTACGCAGATGTAAAAAAGATTTTAGCACCTTACGTAAAGAATTTCGACAACTTCGAAATGGTTGCAGAAAAAAGAGATTATCCACAAAATGTAAAATCAGGTCGTTTTCTTTTGAAGAAAGACATGAACAATATCGACTTAGTGCGAGCAATGCGTTCAAATATTCCTGTGAAATTGGTTTTTAACAACCAAGAGCGTTTAGAAAATTTTGTTGGAAGAATCGGTAAAGAAATCGAAGCCGACAGTTTGTCTTTATTGAAAGCCATCAAAGATTCTACTTTCTTAGCTGCAAACGGATTTAACGAAGAAAACGTTTTTGCAATGTTCATTCCAAACACTTATGAAATTTATTGGAATACTTCGGCTGAAAAATTCCGTGATAAAATGATTAAAGAATATCACAATTTCTGGACAGCTGAAAGAATTGAAAAAGCAAAGAAACAAGGTTTAACTCCAGTTCAGGCTACAATTTTAGCTTCAATCGTTCATAAAGAATCGGTTAAAAAAGACGAAAGACCTCGTATTGCGGGTGTTTACTTAAACCGTTTGCGTTTAGAAATGCCTTTGCAAGCAGATCCAACCGTTATTTATTCTTTAAAATTAAGAGACAATAATTTTGATCAAGTTATTAAAAGAGTTTTTTATAACGATTTGGTAATGAGATCTCCATATAATACATATGTAAATAAAGGACTTCCTCCTGGACCAATTGCTATGCCAGATATTACAGCTTTAGAAGCAGTTTTAAATCCAGAGAAGAACGATTATATCTATTTCTGTGCAAGTGTTGAACGTTTCGGATATCATGAGTTTGCGGCGACATTAGCAGAGCACAATGTAAATGCAAAAAAATATTCAGACTGGATCGCAAGTCAAGGAGTAACGAGATAATTTTAGTTCTCTAAAAAATATTAAAAACCGAAGTAAACTTTACTTCGGTTTTTTTATTTCTAAAACTTACATCGAAAATTGATTTTGCTTTGAAAATTATTAAATTAATATTTTGATCAATTTTTGGGTTAGGAGTAATGAAAATTTAAACATTTTTCGGCCATAAATTTTATAAAATTTGAAAACTCATTTTCAAAATTGGCACAAAAAAGACGATTTTATTGTAATCCATTTCTTTCTTTTTGTGTGAATTTGCTTAAAATTTATATAAAATGGATTTTTTTTTACCCCAAATTTTCGATTTTTAAGGTTAAAAAATTGTTACCAAAATCTCTTGGAATCTATTACTATACTTGGGATTAAAGCGAATCTTGATTTTAGTCTAAAATTGTTAAATCGCTGGTTTTTAGCATATTTTAAAAATGTCTTATCTTTGCACCGTAGAAATTTCAAGAGAGTGACAGTGTCTTGAAGAAAAACAATTTATGATAAAGAAATGGTATTTTTATGCGAGTTTAGTCGTTATTATTACATTTTTAAGTTTGGGATTTATTCCCTCAGAAAAAGAAACCAAACCTTGGTTTTTAATTGAAAAAACAGATGGATCAGAATACATTTTTCCATCAAAAGAAAAGGATGATTATCCGAACACCAACGTCCCATTCACAGGAAATCATCTTATAGGATTTAAAGAAGCAGTAGCTTTTAAAGAATCGCAAGGGCAATACAGACTAGTAAATTCCCTTGGTTATATGGGTAAATATCAATTTGGTTCTAAAGCTTTAAGAGCAATTGGAATTAATGATAATAAAGCCTTTTTAAAAGATCCTGCTCTACAAGAAAAAGCTTTCATCGCTTTATTAGCCAAAAACAAATGGATTTTACGTTACGAAATTCAAAAGTATGAAGGCAAAATCATCAGCGGTATTGAAATTACCGAATCTGGAATTTTAGCTGCAGCGCATTTAGGTGGTGCAGGTTCTGTAAAGAATTTTTTCAAAAATAAAGGAAGCAGACATTTTAGAGATGCTTTCGGAACTTCTTTGAAAAGCTACATGAGAGATTTTGCAGGTTACGATCTTTCTTTTATAGAAGCAGATAGTAACGCAACAGTAAACGACTAAATTAAAAGAGGTTGTTTCACAACAGTGAAACAACCTCTTTTTCTATTTTTATTCTCTTTCATGAGTAGTAAATCTCAATCCGCAACTTTTTTCTTATCATTAATAACTGAAAACCGAGACTGAGACTGTAAACTCTAATCTATTAAAGCTTCTAAGATTTTTATAGCTGCTTCGCTTATTTTAGTTCCTGGCCCAAAAACGGCTGACGCGCCTGCATCAAACAAGAATTGATAGTCCTGCGACGGAATTACACCGCCTACAATTACCATAATATCTTCGCGTCCGTGTTTTTTAAGTTCTTCAATAACTTGCGGAACCAAAGTTTTATGCCCAGCTGCAAGAGATGAAACTCCTAAGATGTGAACATCATTTTCTACGGCTTGTTTTGCAGCTTCTGCAGGAGTTTGAAACAACGGACCTATATCAACGTCAAAACCTACATCGGCGTAACCTGTCGCGACTACTTTTGCGCCTCGGTCATGACCGTCTTGTCCCATTTTGGCAATCATAATTCTAGGACGTCTTCCTTCTTGTTTGGCAAAAACATCTGCTAGTTGTTTGGCTTTTTCAAAATTCTCGTCATTTTTTATTGCTGCACTATACACTCCGCTAAAAGATTTAATTTGTGCTTTAAAACGACCAAAAACAGTTTCTAATGCATTACTAATTTCGCCTAATGTTGCTCTATTTCTAGCGGCTTCAATTGCGATTTCTAATAAATTGCCTTCTCCCGTTTGTGCACAATGGATTAATTTTTCTAGTGACTTATTTACTTTTTCTGAATCTCTCGTTTGTTTGATTTCTTCAAGACGTTCTACTTGTTGCTTTCGAACTAATTGATTGTCCACATCTAAAATATCTAACGGATCTTCTTTTTCTAAACGATATTTGTTTACGCCGACAATAATATCTTGTCCGCTATCAATTCTGGCTTGTTTTCTTGCAGCGGCTTCTTCAATTCGAAGTTTTGGAATTCCAGCTTCAATCGCTTTTGTCATTCCGCCCAATTCTTCCACTTCTTCAATTAACTTCCAAGTCTTTTCAACAATGGCATTAGTCAAACTTTCAACATAATAACTTCCAGCCCAAGGATCTACCGTTTTAGTCATTTTGGTTTCTTCCTGAAGGAATATTTGAGTATTTCGAGCAATTCTTGCTGAGAAATCTGTTGGAAGTGCAATTGCTTCGTCTAAAGCATTGGTGTGAAGAGATTGTGTTCCTCCAAAAACTGCCGCAGAAGCTTCAATACAAGTTCTGGCCACATTATTAAAAGGATCTTGTTCTGTTAAACTCCATCCGCTAGTTTGGCAATGCGTTCTTAGAGCTAAAGATTTATCACTTTTTGGATTGAATTGTTTTAGCAACTTCGCCCAAATCATTCTTCCGGCTCTCATTTTTGCAATTTCCATAAAATGATTCATTCCGATTGCCCAGAAGAAAGATAATCTCGGAGCAAAATCGTCAATCGTCATTCCAGTTGATAATCCAGTTCTAATGTATTCTAAACCATCAGCCAGAGTATATGCTAATTCAATATCGGCCGTTGCGCCAGCTTCCTGCATGTGATAACCAGAAATAGAAATCGAATTGAATTTTGGCATTTTTTTGCTGGTAAATTCAAAGATATCGGCAATAATTTTCATTGAAGGAGTTGGAGGATAGATATACGTATTTCGCACCATAAACTCCTTTAAAATATCGTTTTGAATTGTTCCTGCTAATTTTTCTGGAGCAACGCCTTGTTCTTCAGCCGCAACAATATAAAAAGCCATAATAGGTAAAACAGCTCCATTCATGGTCATAGAAACCGACATTTCGTCTAATGGAATCTGATCGAAAAGCACTTTCATATCTTCGACAGAATCTATCGCAACGCCAGCTTTTCCAACATCGCCGACAACTCTTTCGTGGTCTGAATCGTAACCGCGATGCGTTGGAAGATCAAATGCAATGGAAAGTCCTTTTTGACCCGCAGCTAAGTTTTTTCTATAAAAAGCATTGCTTTCTTCTGCTGTAGAAAATCCTGCATATTGACGAATCGTCCACGGACGTCTCACATACATTGTTGCATATGGTCCGCGTAAGTTTGGTGCAAAACCAGCTCCGAAATCAAGAAATTCTAAATCTTCGATATCTTTCTCCGAATAATTTCTTTTGATTTCAATTCCTTCAGCGGTCGTAAAGTTTTCAGCAGAACTAACTTCTAACTTATGACTTTTAACGTCTAACTTTATATGTTTAAGGTCTTTTCTAATCATTGAGACACTTTTTTGAATTTTTAATTAATTACTTTTAAGAGATTATTCCAGTTCTAATCGTTCTTGCTCCATTTTCTCTGCCAATCTTTTTTCAATAATTGGCGTAATTAATGTTTTTCTTGGTTTCATTTTTACAAAAGGAAACAATTCTAAATCATGTTTCATTCTGTCTTCTTTGTTCGGGTATTTATTGGTGCCTAATAAAATTTCTTTTTTAGAATCGAATAATTCTTGTTCTTTATTAGCACTTTCCTGAATTTTCTTTTTAATTGTTCCATCATTCAGAAGTTTCAAAAATCCGCCGTTGGCTTCGATATCTTTAAATAAAGTCAAACTTTTTTCAGCCAATTGCATGGTTAAACTTTCAATATAATAACTTCCGTCTGCTGGATTATTTACTTTGTCGAAATAACTTTCATGCTTTAAAATCAAAAGCTGGTTTCTTGAAATTCGATCTCCAAATTCATTGTCTTTGTGGTATAATAAATCGTATGGTAAATTGGCAATGGCATCTGCACCTCCCAAAATTGCGGACATACATTCAGTTGTTGTACGCAACATATTAACGTTGTAATCGTAAATTGTTTTGTTACGTTTTGTTGGCGTTACCAAAAAATGACATTTTATTTTTGAATTATACTCAGAAGCAATTAAATCAAAAAGCATTCGAAGTGCTCGAAGTTTAGCAATTTCGAAGAAATAATTTGTTCCAACAGAAATTTGAAAAACAATAGATTTTTCATTTCCTGAGAAACGGTTTAAATATTCATTTGAATGTGCTAAACTATAAGCAATTTGTTGCGTGATATTCGCTCCTGAATTTTGGTATAAACCTAAATCAACAGATAATAGATTTAAATTGGTTGTATTTTTAAAGAGTAAATCTAAAGTTTCAAAGTTGTTTTTCTCTGAGGTTGTAAACCAATTTCCATCTTTTGCTAATTGTCCAAGTGGATCAAAATTGCAATAGAAATTTGCTTTTTTCTGAATCGAAATCGTATCTAATTTTTTAACGAAATCGATTGAGATAAAAGTAAAATTAAAGTAAACGGTTTTGTTTTCTAAAGGAAGATTATTTAGTAATTTTTCAATATCAATTTTATCGTTTTCAATAGTAAAACGAAGACTTTCTGCACCTCTTTCTAAAGTGTTTAAAGCACGTTCGATAGATTTTTCAACATCGAAAACAAAGATATTCTGGCAGATTTTAAAATCTGAGGCTTGTGTATTTACATTTGCTGCTTTTGTAAATTCGTCGCTATGATAAAAAGGCTTTACCTGAATATCTTCTGGCGAATTCCAAATAACAGTCTGATTGTAATCGGCTCCATCCAATTCAAACTGAATTTTTTGTTTCCATTGTTTGGATGAAATCGGATTAAAATCGTCGAATAGGTTAGTGGCCATTGTATTTTGTTTGATTATTCTGTTTCTTGAATAGTGTCTCCTTCAAATTGTATGATATAAATATCTTCGCTATCTTTTTTCATAAAATACTTTTCGCGAGCGTATTTTTCAATTTGTTCAGGATTTTTAAGCAGTTTAATCTGCTCTTGATCTTTTCTGATTTCTTCCTGATAATACTTTTTATTGTCCTGAAGTTCATGAATTTGTCCATCTAAAAAGCGATGGTCAAAATAGGAGTAATTGTCTAAAAACAACATCCAAACTATAAAAAACAGCGAAACCCAAACATATTTGTTTCCCAGGTATTTAAACCATTTTTTGTCTTTGTATGGATTTTTAAATTTCATTTTAAACGAATATTTCTTTTGAATTTGAGTGTTGTCTCTAGGCCCGATAGTAGTAGCGGGAATCAGTTCCTAATTATTATGGACTAAATTTACGATAAAAATTATGAAATTCTCTGATTAATTACAGCCCGGACTACGTCAATTGCTACTGTATTGTATTTGTCATTCGGGATGATAATGTCTGCAAAAGCTTTAGATGGCTCTATAAATTGCTCATGCATAGGTTTTAAAGTTGTTTGGTAACGGTTTAAAACTTCATCGATATCACGTCCGCGTTCTGAAATGTCTCTTTTTAAACGACGAATTAATCTTTCGTCAGAATCTGCGTGAACGAAGACTTTAATATCAAACATATCTCTCAATTCTGGATTGGTTAGGATTAAAATCCCTTCTACAATCATTACTTTTCTAGGATGTGTCGAAACGGTGTCGTCGGTTCTATTGTGCTGAATGAAAGAGTAAACGGGTTGGTCTATCGTTTCGCCAGCTTTTAACGCTTTTAAATGTTTTACCAATAATTCGAAATCAATCGCTCTAGGGTGATCAAAATTGATTAATGCTCTTTCGTCAAAAGACAAATTGGTAGTTTCTTTATAATAAGAATCTTGAGAAATTACCCCAACTTCTGTATGTGGCAATTCGTTCATGATTTGGTGTACTACTGTTGTCTTTCCACTTCCTGTTCCTCCTGCAATTCCTATAATGAGCATAAATTTGATGTTATAATTTGTTTCGCAAAAATAATAATTTAACTGAATCGTTAAACATTTAAAATAATTTAACCATATAAGTAATGTAAGTAAATTTAAGCTAGAAAATATTTAAACAAAATGTTACTTAACTGAAATTATATTACTTATATGGTGAAAAATATAAAAAAAATCCCGAAAGTAAACCTTCGGGATTTCGTGCAATCAGTATAGTTTTAAAAAATATTCTGAATTTAGTAAGCACTTGTAATTATTTATTCTTTTTTGCTTTTATCATCATTTCAAGCTGATCCCAAAGTTCTTCTGGAATTGCTTCTAATAAGTTGAATTGTCCGGCGCCTTTTAGCCATTCGCCTCCATCAATCGTGATTACGTCTCCATTGATGTAAGATGAAAAATCAGAAACTAAATACGCCGCTAAATTGGCCAATTCTTGGTGATCTCCAACTCTTTTTAATGGCACTTTTTTAGCCATATCAAATTTTTCTGAAAGATCGCCTGGCAATAATCTGTCCCAAGCTCCTTTTGTTGGAAAAGGTCCTGGAGCAATAGCATTAGAACGAATTCCATATTTTGCCCATTCTACAGCAAGACTTCTTGTCATTGCTAGAACTCCCGCTTTTGCTGTAGCACTAGGAACCACATAAGCCGATCCTGTCCAAGCGTAAGTTGTCACAATATTTAAAATCGTAGCCGAAGTTTGTTTCGTGTCTATCCAGTGTTTTCCAAAAGCTAATGTACAGTTTTTAGAACCTTTAAGTACGATATCTATCACAGTATCAAATGCATTTGCAGATAATCTTTCTGTTGGAGAAATGAAATTTCCTGCAGCATTATTTAAAAGAACGTCAACTTTGCCAAAAACTTTTAAAGTTTCCTGAAGCATATTTTCTACTTCTTCGTAATGACGAACGTCGCATTGAAGAGGTAAACATTTTCCTCCAGTTTCGCTTTCCAATTCGGCAGCTGTAGTTTTTAACTTTTCTAGATCTCTAGAAGTTATGGCCACTTGAGCTCCCAATTCGAGAAAATATTTGGTCATTGCTTTACCTAAACCACTTCCGCCGCCTGTAACGACAATGACTTTGCCTTGTAAAGCATCGTCACGTAACATTTTATCTGTGTAGCTCATACTTTTTCTTTTTTTACAATATTAGTTAAATAAAATAGGATGCACGCATAATAATGTTATAAAATTTTAAAAATTTTATATATCACATAATTTTTTCGCTGCAGATTCAAGTGTGAAATCGTCTTTGGCAAAACAAAAACGAATTAATTTTTGATCTTTATGATCGGAGTAAAAAGTAGAAATTGGAATGGCGGCTACTCCGTGATCGATTATAAGATTTTTGCAGAAAGTAACATCATCATCATTTGAAATGTTAGCATAAGAAGCAACTTGAAAATAAGTTCCTTCGCAAGGTTTTAATTCGAAACGGCTATTTTGAAGCAATTTCTGAAAATAATCTCTTTTTTCTTGATAGAATTTTCCAAGTAAATTAACATCAACAACATCAAGATATTCGCTGATAGCAAATTGAGAAATGCTGTTTACACTAAAAACCAAAAACTGATGCACTTTTTTGATTTCCTTCATTAAATGCTCTGGCGCAATGGTATAACCAATTTTCCAGCCCGTGATGTGAAATGATTTTCCAAAAGAAGAAACCATGATACATTTGTCTAATAGAAAATCTTTTGTTTGTGCAGAAATATGTTTTTCTTCGAAAGTAATATATTCGTAAACTTCATCGGAAAGAATAAGAATGTCAGGATATTTTTCAAGCAGATTTTTTAATTGAAAAAAATCATTTTCAGTTAAAATTTTCCCCGTCGGATTATGCGGATTATTGATAATCATCATTCTGGTTTTAGCAGAACATGCTTTTTCAATTCGCTCCCAATTTGGCGTGTAATCATCATTCAACGCTACTCGAACTGGTTTTGCTTTGCAAAGCAAAACTGGAGATTCGTAAGAATCATAACTCGGATCTAAAATAACTACTTCATCATTTTCTTTTACCAAAGCTAAAATAGTCGTGAAAATTCCTTGTGTAGCTCCAGCTGTAACCAAAAGTTCTGTATCTGGATTTATTGTTCTGTTATAAGAACTCTGAGTTAACGCCGCAATTTTGTTCATCAACGGCGGGTAACCTGCCATTGGTGTGTATTGATGAACATTTTCTTTAGCTAATCTGGTAACAATATCGGTCAATCTTTCGTCAACAGGAAAGTTTGGAAATCCCTGAGAAAGATTTATCGCATTGTATTCTGCTGCCATTTTTGACATTACTGTAAAAATACTTGTGGTTACATTTGGAAGTTTGCTCATATTATTATTGTAGAAAATACTTATAAAAGTAATTGTTTTGAAATAAACTTGAGTGGTTTTTATTTTTTGCAGGCATAAAAAAAAAGACATTAAAGAAAACTAACTGATAAATAGTTGTTATTTAATGTCTTTTCAACTCTCTTTATGGATTATTTTTGAATTTCTCCATTTGGTTTAATGACAATTTTACGAACTTCATTGCCTTTTTTAATTTTCAGATTGTATTCTTTCTTTTGAATATCTCCTGATTTTTGAGAATAAAGGAATTTATCTTTTACAATTGTCCATCCAGGATATTCTTTATAGATGGAATAAATTACTTTACCGGGAAGTTGAACGTTCTCGTAATTTTCAATCACACTTGTTAATACCCCTTTGTCATTATAAGTTGCAGATAAAGATCCTTTTGGACCCTCTAAAACAACAAGGTAAGAATCGTAACCTTGATAGTCTTTTCCTAAATCATAGGAAATAAATTTTTCTTGAAGTGCTCTAACATTTTCATCCGGATTTCGATCTGGCAAATAAACAGAAAAATCTTTTCCCACACTTTTAATTACCACTGCTGGTAAATCTTTCATTTCAATCTCTCCCCCTTTAGAATTATTGTTTTCAACCTGAGAAAAAGAATTTGTAATTAAACCAAAAAATAATAATAAAAAAAGAAATGTTCTCATGATGATTATTTTTAAATATTAATTATTTAGGTTAATCTTAATGATTTAAAAATGATGAGGGTTTCTTATGATGGTTTGATGCTTAAATCATTAAAATTTAAGGCGATAACAATTTTTTTTTAGGCTAATAAAGGTAGCTCTTTAGCTAATGTGCAAGAGTTAAAAATATCTTTATGGATTGTTAATTTAAAAATAGTCGAAAACAAGAAAACTTGTGGTTGCACTTGAGAGTTTGCTCATTATAAAGTTTGATTTAGAAAAAATTTTGAGCAAATATGAAATTGGATTATTTAATGGTTATTGGAACTGCATATATAACGCGTACATTTTTACCATTTTGTTGTCCAGGAATCCATTTGTTACCTTTTTTTATAACTCGAATTGCTTCGGCTCCTGTTCCATAGCCAGCATCTCTAAGAATTTTTATATCAGATAATGAACCATCTTTCTCAACTATAAAAGATACATATATTTTTTCTCCTTTTAAGTCAATGTCTTCTCCCGTAGGTGACTTAAAATTATTGTCCACAAATTGATAAAATTTCTCCATACCTCCAGTGTACACGGGCTTAACTTCTACACCTGCAGTATTGTAAACGAAATCGTCACCTTGACTTACTACCGCTTGTGATGATCTAGACTCGGTGTCATAATAATCGCTATTGATTTGAATAGTAGGTGTTTCTGTTTTTTTTGTTTGAGTGTTTTTTGTTGTAGAATTCTTTTTAGTGCTTTGTGAAAATGTATTTTGTGCAAAGCAAATTAAAATTATAAGAATAAACTTTTTCATATGCTGATTTTGTGGTTAACTTACATTTTATGAATAATAAAAATCGCAGGACGTTTGTCAATATCAATTTTTAATTTTTTCCAATCTGATACTTTCATTGTTTTTATAAATTCTGTTGGAAGCGTAATATCTGCAGCGATGCAAAGATGAGTTGAAGGATTTAAAATTTGTAAAAGATCTTCAATCAGTTTATTATTTCTATATGGAGTTTCAATAAATAGCTGCGATTGATTTTTGTCCTGAGATAATCTTTCAAAATGACGAATTGCCGATTTTTTCTCGTCTTTATCAATTGGTAAATATCCATTGAAAGTAAAACTTTGACCGTTCATTCCAGAAGCCATCATGGCCAATAGGATAGAAGAAGGACCAACCAAAGGCACAACCTGAATTCCTTTTTCGTGAGCCAATTTTACAATTGCAGCACCGGGATCTGCAACGCCTGGGCAACCGGCTTCACTCATTAATCCCATGTTTATTCCTTCTAATAAAGGTTTTATGAAATCATTATGTTCGCTAGTTTCTGTTCTTTTGTTTAAAGTAAAAAGAACCAGTTCAGATTGTTTTTTTTCGGGATAAACTGCTTTTATAGATTTTCTAGCCGTTTTATCATTTTCAACAATATAATGGTCGATAACTTCTATTGTTCTTCTGACAGTTTGAGGTAAAACATCCATCGGATCGCTTTCGCCCATTGTAGTTGGAATTAAATATAATTTTCCGATAGATTTCATAATGTGTTTTGTTTTAAATTAAAAAATTCAATTATCTCTTTTTTAGAAACAATTGAATTGAATTAGTAGTGTTTTTTAAGTAGTTGATCAGCAATTAGATCAGTGACTTCGTCGAGCATTTGGTAAACATTATCAAAGCCGTTTGCAGAACCATAATAAGGATCTGGAACGTCGACATTTTCGTTTGGAAATAAGTCGTTCAAAATCAAACGAACTTTATTTTTATGTTCTGGAGTTTTAGCTAAATGAATTACGTCGCGAAAATTCGAATTATCCATTACATAAATATAATCGAATTCATCAAAGTCAGAAACCTTTATCTGTCTTCCTTGTTGCGCGCTAATGTTGATTCCGTTTTTTCTAGCGACTTCGATAGAACGTTTATCAGGGCAATGACCAACATGCCAAGAACCAGTGCCGGCAGAATCTACTAAAAATTTATCTTCGGGAAGTTTAGAAGCTAAAATTCCTTCTGCTAAAGGAGATCTGCAGATATTTCCTAAACAAACCATTAAGATTTTTACAGGCATGGCGCGTCTTAAAGCGTTAGTTTTTTATTAATGTCTTCAACAAATTTTTTGAATTGTTTGTCTGTAGAAACTAAATTATCTACTGTTTTACAAGCGTGAAGAACAGTTGCGTGATCGCGGTCTCCAATTTGTGAACCAATATTTGCCAAAGAAGCTTTAGTGAATTTTTTTGCAAAGAACATTGCTAATTGTCTTGCTTGTACAACGTGCCTCTTTCTAGTTTTAGATTGAAGTGTTTCAATGTCTAACTGGAAATAATCTGAAACGATTTTTTGAATATAATCGATAGAGATTTCTCTTTTTACATTTTTAACAAATTTCTCAACTACGCTTTTTGCCAAATCAATCGTAACTTCTTTTTTATTGAAAGAAGATTGAGCGATTAACGAAATGATCGCGCCTTCAAGCTCTCTAACATTTGATTTGATGTTGCGGGCAACATATTCTAAAATATCTTCTGGCATTTCTACACCATCACGGTATAAAATGTTTTTTAAGATTGAGATACGAGTTTCGTAATCAGGTTGGTGCAATTCTGCAGATAATCCCCATTTGAAACGAGACAATAATCTTTGTTCGATATCCTGCATATCAACAGGAGCTTTATCTGAAGTTAAGATTACTTGTTTTCCGTTTTGGTGCAAATAGTTGAAAATATGGAAGAATACGTCTTGTGTACCTGATTTTCCAGATAAAAACTGAACGTCATCAATAATCAAAACATCGATTAACTGATAAAAGTGAATAAAATCATTACGATTATTCTTTTTTACAGAATCAATGTATTGCTGTGTAAAAATCTCAGCAGAAATATATAAAACGGTTTTTTCTGGATATTTATCTTTTACTTCTACACCTATAGCATGCGCTAAGTGTGTTTTTCCTAAACCAACTCCTCCAAAAATCAATAAAGGATTAAATGAAGTTCCTCCAGGTTTGTTTGCAACCGCCATACCCGCAGAACGAGCCAAACGGTTAGAATCCCCCTCTAAGAAATTGTCAAAACTGTAGTTCGGATTTAACTGAGACTCAATTTTTAAATTTCTAATTCCAGGAATTACAAACGGATTTTTTAGTTCAGGATTTAAGTTTTTAAACGGAGCATCAACCTCTTGCGGTTTCATTGGCACTCTGTTGGCACTTGGCAGCTGCTCGGTAAACGGCTGTTTGTTGCCATAAGTGTTCTCCATTTTAATTTTATAGAGTAACTTTGCGTTTTTTCCCAGTTCTTTGGTAAGCGCAACTTTCAACAATTTTACGTAGTGTTCTTCTAGCCACTCGTAGAAAAATTTACTTGGAACCTGAATGTATAATGCGTTATCGGTTAGCTCAACTGATTTGATTGGCTCAAACCAAGTTTTATATGCTTGGTCTTGAATATTATCCTTTATAAAGGACAAACAGTTTTCCCATACCGATTGAGCAGTTTTAGTCATAGATTCAGATAAATTTTTATTATTGTTATAAAGATTCTCCTAATAAAAGAGGAGCAATTTTATTCCGTATTTCGGGATAACAAATATGTGAACAAATTTCTGTAAAAAAAAATATTTTGGTATCTAATTTTATAAAAAAAAGTTGTAAAAGGACTTTTTAAATTCGAATTTTTTTAATATTTTATCAATGAAAAATCATCAGACTCAAGTACGAGTTCGTTACTCAGAAACCGACCAAATGGGAGTCGTTTATCACGGAAATTATGTTCCTTATTTTGAGATTGGACGCGTGGAATGGCTTAGAAATAAAGGGGTTTCGTATAAAAGCATGGAAGAAAGCGGTATTGGCCTTCCGATTGTGAACATGAATATAAGTTACAAAAAATCGGCGAGATATGATGAACTTTTAACAATTCATACGACTTTCAAAAGTCACTCTTCTGTGAAGATCGAATTTGACTGCGCAATCTACAATGAGGCGAATGAGTTATTAACAACTGCGACGTTTATTTTAGTATTTGTAGCGTTAAAAACGGGTCGTCCAACAGCTCCTCCAGAATACATTTTGGAAATATTTAAATCGCTTGAATAATTGTTAAAACTGACAAGATTTTGATATGAATTTATACTAATTTGATGTCAATTTCGAACATTAAATCAAAAATGCTGAACACTGTTTCGGCATTTTTTTTTCGCGTTTTTGTCACAATTTTTCCAATTGGCAATCCCGAATCTTCATCCATTTCCATTTCCTGAGATACGATTTCTAATTTCTTTTCTTTGATTACTCGCATCACTTTATTCATGTTTTTGTAATCAAAAGAAATTAAAAATTCGACGTCGATTGTTTTTTCTACAATTTCACAAACTTCCAAAGTCATTTGAGCAGTTGTTCGATAAGCAGCAATCAAGCCGCCAACGCCTAATTTTACTCCGCCAAAAATACGAACGACTACAACAAGAACGTTAGTTACTCCAAAAGATTGTATCTGGCCATAAATTGGAGCTCCAGCCGTGTTGCTTGGCTCGCCGTCATCGTTGGCGCGATACGAGATTTTATTTCCAACGCCAATTTGGTAAGCATAACAATAATGTACCGCATGAGGATGCTGTTTTTTAAGCTCTTCTATAATAGGTTTTACTTCGTCTTCATGATCTATTGGAAAGGCATAGCCAAAGAATTTGCTGCCTTTTTCTTTAAACAGTATTTCTTCAGATGCAGATGCAATAGTTTGATAAGTATCGTTAATTTCCAAAAGCAGTATTCTAAATTATATTTTTCTTATAAAGGTCAACCACATCTTCTTTTCCAACTTTAAGATTCCAAACTTTAATTCCTAAAGCTGCGGCGCTGTCTGTGTTTTCTGTTTTATCGTCAACAAACAAAGTGTTTTCTGCAATTAGATTATTTTCATTCAAAACAAATTGATAGATTTTTGGATCTGGTTTTCTCATTCCGATATCAAACGAAAAATAAACTTTTTCAAAACAAGCATAAAAATCTTTGTAGAAAGAAACGCCACTTTTTGTTTCGAATGTATTGATGTGAATAGAATCGGTGTTGCTCAATAAAAACAAACGATATTTTTTTGATAATTCTTGAAGGAATTCCAGACGATAAAAAGGAAAATCTGCCAAAACTGCGTTCCAAGCTTTTAGAATTTCTTCTTTTGAAGCGTTTGGCAATTGTTTTTGAAAACCTCCAATGAAATCTTCTGGAGAAATTGCTCCAACTTCAAAAGAAAGATTTAATTGATCAAATTCATTATTCCATTCGGTCATTCCTAATTTTTGCAAACCAGAAATTGTGGCAGGTTTATCCAAATTGATAAAAATATCTCCAAAGTCAAAAATTATCGCATTAATCATAATTTCTAATTTGTATTAATTCGTCGCTTAAAATGTTGGTTATAGAATTATTTTTTCTTGAGATTTCTGGAGCTTTCGTTCCTTTTTCAAAGCTTGTTTTTCCGATAAAAACTCGAGCTTCATCCCAAAGATTTTCATCAATAAAAGATTGAAGCGTTTGTCTTCCGCCTTCAATAATTACAGATTGAATTTGATTCTGGTATAAAACATCCAAAATTTGAGAAATGATATTGTTTTCAAAATCAATTACTTCAAATTGAGTATTTTCTTTTGAAGGTTTTGACGTTTTAGAAAAAACAATAGTTTTTACCGTATCATCAAAAATAAAACTGTTTGCATCAATTCGATTATTTTGATCGATAACGATTCTTGTCGGATTATTTCCATCCCAATCTCGAGCATTCAATTTCGGATTGTCATCAATAACCGTTTGTGTTCCAACAAGAATGGCTTGTTCCTCAGTTCGCCATTTGTGAACCAATTGCCTTGAATATTGATTTGTAATCCAAATTGGTTTTCGATCTTGATTTGTGACTTTTTCAGGAGCTAAAAAGCCGTCCTGACTTTCTGCCCATTTTAAAATAATATAAGGTCTTTTTTTCTGATGAAAAGTAAAAAAGCGTTTATTCAGTTCGTTGCATTCGTTTTCTAAAACTCCGACAGTGACATTCGCACCAGCTTCAATTAGTTTTAGAATGCCTCTTCCGGCTACTTTCTCATTAGGATCAACAGTTCCCACAACAACATTCGGAATTCCATTTGCAATAATTAAATCACAACAAGGAGGAGTTTTGCCAAAATGACTGCAAGGTTCCAGACTGACATAAATAGTTGCTTTTTTTAGCAATGATTTGTCTTTTACAGAATTTACGGCATTAACTTCTGCATGAGGTTCGCCGGCTTTTTTGTGCCAGCCTTCGCCAATAATTCGATCTTCATAAACAATTACGCTACCAACCAGCGGATTCGGATACGTTGTTCCAAGTCCATTTTGTGCCAGTTCGATGCAGCGTTTTATATGTTTTTCATGTATATTCACAGTGCAAAAGTAGTTAATTTTGAGATTATCACTAACTCAAAAAGGTTAAGTTGTGAAACAATCTGAATAGTTATAATGGGATCAAAATACTATCTTTACTTTTGTGTTTATAATGATTTAGAATAAAAAAAATGGTAAATTGGCTTATACGAGCAATTAAAAAAGAAGACAATCAGTCAGTTGCAAGTTTGATACGTTCTGTTTTTGATGAAATGGAAATTCCAAAAGTAGGAACAGCATACGAAGATCCGTATCTGGATTTGATGTTTGAAGAATATAATAAATCCAAATCGGCATATTTTGTTGTAGAAAATGATGGGGAAATTGTAGGCTGTGCAGGGGTTGCGCCTTTAGAAAATGGAGATCCAGAAATCTGCGAATTGCAAAAAATGTATTTCCTGCCAAAAACAAGAGGTTTAGGAATTGGAACGCAAATGATGGAAAAGTGTTTGGAGCAAGCCAGAATTTTTGGTTTTAAAAAATGCTATATAGAAACCATGCCATTTATGCATGCTGCGCAAAAGCTGTATAAGAAATCTGGTTTTGAATATTTGGATGCGCCAATGGGAAATACTGGGCATAGTTCTTGCCCTGTATGGATGCTGAAAACTTTGTAGTTGTTCTGTAACAAATTAAAAACAGCAAGACTTATTGAAAGATAAAATGTCAGTTTTGAACTGATATAAATTCTCAAAAATTAAAAATGAAAATTAAACAATATCGTACTCAGTTTATTAAAGAATTAGCTCCTTTTTACGATGCGTACGAAGCAGAGAGTTTTTTTTATTTGATTCTAGAAGATAAACACCAGCTTCGTCAGATTGATTTAGCTTTAAATCATGAATTGGTATTTGATGAGAATGATTTTATGATATGGGACGAATTGCTGAAACAGCTTAAAAAAGAAGTTCCGATTCAGTATTTGCTTGGGAAAACAAACTTTTACGGTTTGGATTTTGAAGTAAATGAAAATGTTTTGATTCCGAGACCAGAAACAGAAGAATTGGTAGAATGGATTATCAATGAAAATGCAAGTCCAGATAAAAACAAAAAAATAAGAATTCTAGATATTGGAACCGGAACGGGCTGTATTGCTATTTCGTTGGCAAAAAATCTGCCGAACGCAGAAGTTTTCGGAATTGATGTTTCAAAAAAAGCGATTGAAACGGCCAAAAGAAACGCCATCAGAAATGATGTAGATGTCACTTTTATGCTTTTGAATATTTTAGAAGCTGAAGAATTTGCCTGTCCGTTTGATGTTATTGTTTCCAACCCGCCGTATGTTCGAAATCTAGAAAAAGTAGAAATTAAAAAGAATGTACTGGATTATGAACCGCATTTAGCACTTTTTGTAGAAGACAACGATCCGCTTATTTTTTATAGAAAAATTGCTTCTTTAGCACAAAACGGTCTTCAAGAAAAAGGGAAATTATATTTTGAAATCAATCAATATCTTGGACAAGAAATGATTGATTTACTAGAAAATATGAGTTTCGAAAACGTAGAGCTTAGAAAAGATATTTACGACAATGACCGTATGGTAAAAGGGAATATTTAAGTTTTTAGTCTCGGTCTCAGTTTTCAGATAAATCAACTGAAAACTGAGACCGAAAACTGCGACTTTAAAAATTATTCGTAACGCAACGCTTCAATAGGGTCTAATTTTGATGCTTTAATTGCTGGATATAAACCAGAAACCAATGCCACACAAAAACTTGTAGCAAAAGCAGCAAAAATCGCCATCCACGGAATTACAAAAGAAAAACTCATGGCAGTTGCAATGGCAAAGCCAAGGAGAATTCCTAAAACAATTCCAACCAAACCTCCAATTTGTCCAATCAATAGAGTTTCAATGAAAAACTGAAAAGCAACGGTTGATCTTTTGGCTCCTAAAGCTTTACGAACACCGATTTCGCGAGTACGTTCTGTAACCGAAACAACCATAATATTCATCAAAGCAATAGAAGAACCTAAAATGGTGATAACAGAAATAGTCCACGCTGCAATTCCTAAATATTGAGTTATGCTTAGAATTCGGTTAATCAAATCATCGCTTCGAACTACGCCGAAATTATTGTCACGAACAGGACTTAATTTGCGAACTCTTCGCATGGTGCTTGTTGCGTTATCTATGGCTTCGTCTAAAACTTCTTTTTTAGAAACCATCACACTAATGGTATAATTGATGTTTGGCGCTGTAAATAAAGATCTCGCAACCTGAATCGGAATCAGAACTCTTAAATCCTGGCTATTCCCAAACGTAGAACCTTTCTCTTTCAGAACGCCAATTACTTTAAATCTTGCACCTCGAATAGAAATGATTTTATCAATTGGATTAATATCCTTTAAAAGTCCTTTTTCGAAGTCAGAACCAACAACACAAGAATACGTGTTGTTTTCAATATCAAACTGATTAAAGCTTCTTCCTAAACTAGTTTCAAGCCCAGAATTAGTGATAAAATGTTCATCTACGCCAACAATTGTAATTTCGGGATCTGTTTTTTCGCCTAGATATTTTACTTCAGCGGTTGAAGTTGCGGTAAAAGATAAAGAGGTTTCGGTAAACGGATATTTAAACTTGTTTTTGAAAGCAACAGCTTCGGGATAAGAAATAATTGGATTGACTACTTCACGTTCCTTTCCGCCACGGTTTCGAACTTTATTTTCGTATTGATTGATGTTAAAAGTATTGGCTCCCATCGAAGCAAAATCGCTCGAAATGGTGTTTTCTAAAGCAGAAACTACAGTCAAGATTCCAACCAAAGCCGTAATACCGATAGCAATAATTAAAACGGTAAGAATAGTACGCAGAATTTGTGTTTTGATAGAACCAAAAGCAATTCGAATATTTTCTTTAAATAATTTTAGCATCATGACCAATTTGTCACGAAAATACGTTTTTTGTTACAAGTTTGTTTTCGAAGTGTTATTATTTATTTTAAAAAGTGAGATATTTGCAGGCGATTATGATTCGAAGAATCAATAAGAATTAATGTTAAGGTTTTTGAAATAATCTAAAATCAGAAATCTAAAATCTAAAATAAAAACAAGATGGCTTCAAAACCAAGTATACCAAAAGGAACAAGAGATTTTTCACCAGCTGAGGTGTCAAAACGTCAATATATTATTCAGACTATAAAAGCTAATTTCGAGAAATTTGGATTTCAGCCAATTGAAACGCCTTCGTTTGAAAATTCAGATACCTTAATGGGGAAGTATGGAGAAGAAGGAGATCGTCTGATTTTTAAAATTTTAAATTCTGGAAACTTTTTCTACAATAAAAGTAAAATTGAATTGCCAGAATCAATTGAAGAATTACAGTTGAATTCTGCTGAGAAAATTACTTTAGAACAAAGAATCGAATTAAATAAATTCACTGGAAAGATTTCGGAGAAAGCATTGCGTTACGATTTGACAGTTCCATTTGCAAGATACGTTGTACAGCACCAAAGTGAAATTGAATTTCCTTTCAAAAGATATCAAATCCAACCAGTTTGGAGGGCTGACAATCCGCAAAAAGGACGTTTTAGAGAATTTTTCCAATGCGATGCCGATGTTGTTGGTTCAAAATCTCTTTGGCAGGAAGTTGAATTAGTTCAATTATACGATACTGTTTTTACTTCTTTAGGTTTAGAAGGCGTTACAATTAAAATCAACAACAGAAAAATTTTATCTGGAATTGCTGAGGTAATTGGCGCTTCAGATAAATTAATCGATTTTACGGTTGCGCTGGATAAATTAGATAAAATTGGAGAAGACGGCGTAAAGAAAGAAATGATTGAAAAAGGAATTTCTGAGGAAGCGTTGGTTAAAGTACAGCCACTTTTTAGTTTCTCAGGAACTTTTTCAGACAAAATTGCACAGCTTTCAGCATTATTAGCTTCTTCTGAAGAAGGAATGAAAGGTGTTGAAGAATTGAAATTTATATGTGACAATGTTGCCGTTTTAGGTCTTTCAACTGCAATTTTAGATTTGGATGTGACTTTGGCTCGTGGTTTAAATTATTACACAGGAGCTATTTTTGAAGTTGCGGCCCCAAAAACTGTTTCGATGGGTTCTATTGGCGGCGGCGGAAGATACGACGATTTGACTGGTATTTTTGGTTTAAAAAATATGAGCGGTGTCGGAATCTCTTTTGGTTTGGATAGAATTTACTTAGTTTTAGAAGAATTGCAATTATTCCCAGAAACCGTTGCGGCCACTTCAAAAGCAATATTTTTAAATTTTGGAGACAAAGAAGCGCTTTATGCTTCGCAGGCAATTCAGAAATTGAGAAAAGAAAACATAAAAGTAGAATTATACCCTGACAGCGTAAAAGTGGGGAAACAATTTCAATATGCAGACAAACGTTTAATTCCGTTTGCAGTATTGGTTGGAGATCAGGAGATTGCTTCAAATTCTTATACACTTAAAAATTTAGTGACAGGAGAGCAGGTTTCTGTTGATTTTGAAGGATTGAAGAATTCTTTGCTTTAAGAGAAAAAAAAGTTTTTCTTCTATAGTTTTGATTTCTAGTTAGATTGGTTTTTATTAGTGTAAATCTTTTTAAATCGAGCTTGAAATAATTGCCAGTAAAGAAAAAAAGCTTTTAATTTGCGACCTCAAGTTACGGGCGTAGTTCAAGGGTAGAATAGCGGTCTCCAAAACCGTTGATGGGGGTTCGAATCCCTCCGCCCGTGCAAAAAATAAATGACAGACTTGTCATAAAAGCTCAAAATAAAAAAAAGCTTCGTCTCTTTAGGCGAAGCTTTTTTTAATATAAGGTAAACTTGAATTAATAATTATTTAGAGGCCGAAGCCAACCCTTAAATTCAATTTTTAGTGGTAATAATTTATGTTTATTGGTCTCAAAGATAAGATAAACTAAAACGTAATAGTCTTAAAATTATAATAAAATTTTTCTCTGCAAATGCGTTTTTTAAATGTCTCATAATTAATAAAGTGACAATTTGACATTTTATAAGATTTGGCAGTACTTTTGCAATCCAACAGAAAGAAATAAAAATGAAGTTTAAGAATATTTTTAAAAATAAAAGTAATATGACTACGGAAAATACAGAATTCGATCAGGAATTAGACGATGTAACGTTAGAGAACAATGCCAACGGAGAGCAGTTAATTGTTGAAGAATTAAGTGTTGAGGAGCAATTAGCTAAAGACTTGGCTCACGAAAAAGATAAGTTTTTGAGATTATTTGCTGAATTTGAAAATTACAAAAAAAGAACTTCAAAAGAACGTATCGATTTATTTAAAACAGCAAACCAAGAAGTTTTATTGGCAATGCTTCCAGTTTTAGATGATTTTGACAGAGCTGCAGTAGAAATCAACAAGTCTGAGGATGAAAACTTGAAAAAAGGAGTTGAATTGATTCACGATAAACTTAAAAATACTTTAGTTTCTAAAGGTTTAGAGCAAGTTGAGATTCAGGCTGGAGATGCTTTCAATGCTGATATTGCTGAAGCAATTACCCAAATTCCAGCTCCGTCTGACAAATTAAAAGGGAAAATTGTTGATGTTATTGAAAAAGGATACAAATTAGGAGACAAAATTATTCGTTTCCCTAAAGTTGTTGTAGGAAACTAAAAAAATGTAAACAAAGTCCGATGAATTGTTTTTGGATTTTGGTCCCGAAGCTTCGGGATAAGATTTGGAACTTAATCTAATTATGAAAAAAGATTTTTACGAAATACTAGGCATTTCAAAAAATGCTGATGCTGCCGAAATTAAAAAAGCATATAGAAAAAGTGCTTTAAAATACCATCCTGATAAAAACCCAGGCGACAAAGAGGCAGAAGAAAACTTCAAATTGGCGGCAGAAGCTTATGAAGTTTTGAGTGATCCGCAGAAAAAAGCGAAATACGATCAATATGGTCATCAAGCATTTGATGGTTCTGGCGGATTTGGCGGTGGTCACGGCGGTATGAATATGGATGACATTTTCAGCCAGTTTGGTGATATTTTTGGTGGCGGATTTGGCGGTTTCGGAGGCGGAGGCGGAGGTCCTCGCCGTGCGAAAGGAAGCAATCTTCGAATTAAAGTAAAATTGACTTTAGAAGAAATTGCAAATGGAGTTGAGAAAAAAGTAAAAGTAAAACGTAAAGTTCAGGCAAAAGGCGTAACGTATAAAACTTGTACGACTTGTAACGGTCAAGGCCAAGTAATGCGTGTAACCAATACTATTTTAGGAAGAATGCAATCTGCATCTACTTGTCCTACTTGTGGTGGTTCTGGTCAGATTTTAGATAAAAAACCTTCTGAGGCAGATAGTCAAGGAATGGTTCAAGAAGACGAAACAGTATCAATCAAAATTCCTGCGGGAGTTGTTGACGGAATGCAGTTGAAGGTTTCTAACAAAGGTAACGATGCTCCAGGAAATAGTATTCCAGGAGATTTAATTGTGGCAATTGAAGAAGTTGAGCATGAATTCTTGAAGCGTGAAGGTGAAAATATTCATTTCGATTTATACATCAGTTTCCCTGAAGCAGTTTTGGGAGCTTCTAAAGATATTGAAGCAATCAACGGAAAAGTTCGTATTAAATTAGAAGAAGGAATTCAGTCTGGAAAAATCTTAAGATTAAAAGGAAAAGGAATTCCAAGTTTAAATGGTTACGGAAGCGGAGATTTATTAGTTCACGTAAACGTTTGGACTCCAAAAACTTTAAATAAAGAGCAAAAACAATTCTTTGAAAATGCTTTAAATGATGAGCACTTTGCTCCAAGTCCAGAGAAATCAGAGAAATCATTCTTTGAAAAAGTAAAAGATATGTTCTCATAATCTGAACTTTTTTAAAAGGTTATAAAAAAATAAAAACCCATTCTAGTATAAATTAGAATGGGTTTTTTGCGTAATATGACACAATTTCGCTTCGAATTATTTACTTTTACAGTCGCTGAACTTTAACAGGTAAAGCAACGCAGTAAATCCTTAAAAATAGCATGAGTAACTTACTTGAAGTACATAAAGTCGTAAAAAAATACGGCGATTATGTAGCACTTAACGAAGTTTCATTAAATGTGCCAAAAGGCAGTATATATGGACTTTTAGGTCCGAATGGAGCCGGAAAAACTTCCCTTATCAGAATCATAAACCAAATTACATTGCCTGACAGTGGCGAGATAATTTTGGATGGAGAAAGATTGCAAGCAAAACATGTACAAACTATTGGATATCTTCCAGAAGAAAGAGGTTTGTATAGCTCAATGAAAGTAGGGGAGCAATGTTTGTATTTGGCACAAATGAAAGGTCTTTCTAAGGCTGAAGCCAAAAAACAGCTAGATTATTGGTTTGACCGTTTAGGAATTCAAGGTTGGTGGAACAAGAAAATCCAAGAACTTTCTAAAGGAATGGCGCAGAAAATTCAGTTTGTAGTTTGTGTTTTGCATAAACCAAAATTGCTGATTTTAGATGAACCGTTCTCAGGATTTGATCCCGTTAATGCAAATGTTATTAAAGATGAAATTTTAGCTTTGAAAGAACAAGGTTCTACGATTATTTTCTCAACTCACAGAATGGAAAGTGTAGAAGAACTTTGCGAAAACATTGCTTTAATTCACAAATCAAATAAATTGATTGAAGGTAAAGTTGTTGATGTAAAACGTCAATTTAGAACCAATAGTTTTGAAGTTGGAATCCTGACCAATAATGTTGAAGGTTTGATGTATGACATTACACAAAAATTTACTGTTTCGCCTGCAAGCTTTAAATCTTTAAATGATGATTTGAAATTAAATATTCAGATTGGAAATGCTTCGCCAAATGAATTGTTACATGTTCTGACACAGCGCGGGCAAGTGACACATTTCGTGGAAAAAATTCCAAGTGTACACGATATTTTTATTCAAACGGTAACAGAAAATAAAGTTTAGATTTCGGATTTTAGATTTTAGAGTGAAAGCCTGAAATCTATAAATCTAAAATCAACAATCTAAAATCTAAAATATAGAAATGAGTATTATTTCATTAATTATAAAAAGAGAATTTATTGCCAAAGTCCGCAATAAATCTTTTGTTGTCATGACTTTTTTGAGTCCGCTTTTGTTTGTGGCGATAGCAGTTTTTATTGGCTATTTGAGTTCGATGAAAGCAGAAACAAAACGAATCGCTATTCATGACGAAACTGGACTTTTTACTTCAGATTTTTTAAAGGAAAATAAAAAAGGAGCCGAATTTAAATATCTGAATTTATCTGAAATTGATGTAAAAGCTTTAAAAGATAGCATTACAAAAGAAAATTTCAACGGATTAATTGTTATTCCGAAAACTAAAAATATTAAAGAGTTAGAAAGTAAAATTGAATTTATTTCTAATAATAGTCCGAGCATTTCTTTTATCGAAAACACTCAGGATATTATCGGAAATAAAATTACAAAACTAAATCTAGAGGAAGCAAAACTAGATACTTTGGCTATTCAGAAAGCGCAGTCAGATGTGAATATTCATTTGGTTAAAGCTTCTGGGGAAGAAAGTTTGAAAGGGTTGAACGAAATTAAAATTGGAATTGGCGGTGCATTTGGTTACTTGATTATGATGTTTATTATCATTTACGGAAATATGGTAATGAGAAGTGTAATTGAAGAAAAAACAAACCGAATTATCGAAATTATTATTTCGTCTGTAAAACCATTTCAATTAATGATCGGTAAAATTGTCGGAACTTCATTAGCTGGAATTCTGCAATTTATGATTTGGGTAATAATTGGTCTTGGACTAATGTTTGCTGCTTCAGCATTTTTCGGAGTAAACGTTGGGCCAACAGCGAGAATTTCGCCAGAAATGATGCAAACGGCACAGCATGAATTTTCTGGATCTGCGCAAATGTATATTGCTGAATTATGGAATTTGCCAATTGCCAGCATTTTAATCGGATTTGTAATTTATTTTATTGGAGGATATTTTCTGTACAGTTCATTTTATGCAGCAATTGGAGCAGCAGTTGATAATCAAACTGATTCTCAACAGTTTTTGTTGCCAATTTTAATGCCACTGATTTTGAGCGTTTATATCGGATTTTTTACAGTAGTAAACGATCCTCACGGAAGTGTTGCGGTTATCTTTTCTATGATTCCGTTAACTTCGCCAATTGTAATGTTAATGCGTATTCCGTTTGGCGTGCCGTGGTGGCAAATCGCAATTTCGGTATCATTATTGTTTGCTACATTTTTCCTTGTGGTTTGGTTCGCTGCAAAAATTTACCGAGTAGGTATTTTAATGTACGGCAAAAAACCAACGTGGAAAGAATTGTATAAGTGGCTCAAGTACTAATTCAATAAAGTTACAGAGGTTCAAAGGGAAAAGGGCTCAAAGGTTTCTTTCATTTGGACTCTTTAATTTTAGAATAACTACTTTAAGAATTGCGGTAAACCATAAAGATTGATAATAACAGGTTAAAAAGTGTCATTGTAGATAAAGATTTTAAACTTTGTCCCTCTGTCCCTTTGCAACTTTGAACCTTAAAAAAATGAGTAAAATACTAATTATAGAAGACGAAGCAGCGATCAGAAGAGTTTTGGTGAAAATTTTATCAGAAGAAAATGATGCGTATCAGGTTGATGAAGCTGAAGATGGTGTTGCGGGACTTGAAAAAATAAAAAACAACGATTACGATTTGGTTTTGTGCGATATCAAAATGCCAAAAATGGACGGTGTTGAGGTTTTGGAAGAAGCAAAAAAAGTAAAACCAGAAATTCCGATGGTGATGATCTCGGGTCACGGCGATATGGAAACTGCAATTCAGACGATGCGTTTGGGAGCTTTTGATTATATTTCGAAACCGCCAGATTTGAATCGTTTGTTAAATACAGTTCGAAATGCTTTAGACAAAAAACAATTAGTAGTTGAAAATAAAATTCTAAAGAAAAAAGTTAGCAAAAACTACGAAATGATTGGTGAGAGCGAATCAATTAATCATATAAAAGTGATGATTGATAAAGTTGCTCCAACAGAAGCTAGAGTTTTGATTACTGGACCAAACGGAACAGGAAAAGAATTAGTGGCGCATCAATTGCACGAAAAAAGCGAGCGTTCTAGTTTTCCGTTAATCGAAGTAAACTGTGCGGCGATTCCGAGCGAATTGATCGAAAGTGAATTGTTCGGACACGTAAAAGGTGCTTTTACTTCAGCAGTGAAAGATCGCGCTGGAAAGTTTGAAGCGGCAGACAAAGGAACGATTTTCTTGGATGAAATTGGAGACATGAGCCTTTCGGCGCAAGCCAAAGTTTTACGTGCTTTGCAAGAAAGTATGATTACAAGAGTTGGTGCAGATAAAGATATTAAAGTCGATGTTCGTGTTGTGGCTGCAACCAATAAAGACTTAAAAACAGAAATTGCTGAAGGCCGTTTCCGTGAAGATTTATACCATCGTTTGGCTGTAATTTTAATTAAAGTTCCGCCATTGAATGAAAGACGTGATGATATTCCTGCTTTGATTTCGCATTTTACAGAAAAAATAGCTTCAGAGCAAGGAAATGCGGTTAAGTCGTTTTCGGCACAAGCGATTCAATTATTGCAAGAATACGATTGGACGGGAAATATTCGTGAACTTCGAAATGTTGTAGAAAGATTGATCATTTTGGGAGGAAACGAAATCTCTGAGGGAGATGTGAAAATGTTCGCAAGTAAATAATGATTTAGGATTTCCAATCTAAAATCATAAATATAAAATTTAGAAATGAAACTAAAAAAAATAAACGAGAAATTACAAGACGCTTTAATCGAAAATGGTCTGACAGAAGCTAATGCTTTACAGATGGAAACTTTTTCGACTATAAAAAGTGGTGCGGACTGTATTATTATTTCTCCGAAAGGAAGCGGAAAAACAACGACGATTGTTTTAAATGTAATTCAGCAGTTGGCTGGCCAAACAGAAGAATCTCCTCGAGCTCTGATTATTGTTGAAGACAAGGCAAAAGTTCTGGAAATGGTTGAGCTTTTTAATAAATATGGAAAATACACCGATTTGGAAATTTATGGTGTAAATGAAAAAGGCGACATGGATTACGATAAAAACTACGTTTCTACTGGAATCGATGTTTTGATCGGAACTCCAACTAAATTAAACGATATGTTCAGCACGGCGGGTTACAATGTAAATCGTCTAAAGATGTTTATTGTGGATGATGCAGATCCGATTTTGAAATTGCGTCATGATCCCAAAATTACTCGTATTTCTAACAGTATTGCTAAAGTGCAGCGAATTATTTTTTCTGAAACGTTGACAGAGCGTATCGAAATTTTAGCAGACAAAATAATGGTAGAGCCTTATTTGTTTGATATGGATGAAGATGGAGAAGAGCTTGATGAAGAGGAGGATGACATCGAAGAAGAATAATGAAGTAAACAGTCCCGGTTTTCAGTCTTAGTAACTGAATAGCGGGATTTTTTTATAAATGGTTTTAGTATACAGTTTGCTGTAAACTGTGACTGAGACTGAAAACTTAATAATAAAATAGAATATCATGGGATTAATGAAAGTATTTTCAGGAAGTGAAATATTAGCAATTGCTTTGAAAGAAAGATTAGAAGAAGCAGGAGTTGAAACAGTAAAAAAAGACAATATTCAATCAGCACGTTTAGGCGGTTTTGGTCAAACAGATTTGGCGGTTGAAGTATTTATTCAAGAAACAGATTTCGCGAAAGCAAATCCAGTTATTGAAGAATTTAGAATGAGCCTTTAATAAGTCGCAGTTGGCAGTCACAGTTTTCAGTATTCAAACTGTAAACCGTGACTGCGACTGAAAACTAAAAAAATATGCAATACAAAATGTTAGTGCTCGACATGGATGATACCTTGTTGACAGACGATCACAGAATATCAGATTTAAATAAAAAAGTAATATTAGAAGCTCAGGCAAAAGGTGTTTATGTGGTTTTGGCTTCTGGAAGACCGACGACAGCAATGACAGCTTATGCAAAAGAGCTGGAATTGGATAAAAACGATTCGTATATGATTTCGTTTAATGGAGCGATAATTAGCCGTGTAAAAGACGATTTGGTTTTGTTTGAACAAAAGTTAACGGTAGAGCAAATTCATGCTTTATATGATTATAGCGTAAAAAAGAATGCGCATATCATTACGTATTTAGATGACGAAATCATTAGTGAAACGGATTCTGAGTATATTGAAGTCGAAAAAGAAATCACTGGAATGGCGCATCATAAAGTTTCAAGCTTTAAAGATTATGTAGACAGACCGGCGGTTAAATGTATTTTGTTGCAAGATCCAGCTTATTTAAAAACGTTGGAAAAAGATTTGATCGATGCTATGCCGCATTTAAGTGTTTCAATGTCTAAACCATTTTTCTTAGAAGCAGCGCAACAAGGTATCGATAAAGCGGCGAGTTTGAAACTTTTAGCTGAAAAGCTAGGAATTCATCAAAGTGAGATTATCGCCGTAGGAAACGCAGGAAATGATCTGACAATGATCGAATATGCAGGTCTAGGGGTTTGGGTTGATAACGTAACGCCTGAATTGCGTGATAAAGCTGATGTAATCGTAGCTTCAAATAATAATGATGGGGTTGCTGAAGTTGTGCAAAAATATATTTTAAACTAAATTAAAAATGAAAAATCCAATTGAAACAGAGCGTTTGCTTTTAAGAGAATTAGAATTATCTGATGCAGAAGGAATGTTTGAATTGGATTCGAATCCGAATGTGCATTTGTTTGTTGGAAATAGGCCTGTAAAGCACATCGACGAAAGTATCGAGTATATCAAATTTGTTCAAAAACAATATAAAGATTTTGGAACAGGAAGATGGGGTGTTGTTCTTAAAGAAACAAACGAATTTATTGGCTGGTCTGGAATCAAATTTATTACAGACGAAATCAATAAGCACAAAGACTTTTACGAGTTAGGATATCGTTTTATCGAAAAACATTGGGGAAAAGGATATGCAACTGAAGCAGGTAAGGCTTTTATTGATCACGCTTTTAATGAAATGAAGGTTGAAGCGCTTTATGCTTATGCCGATGCGGGAAACGAAAATTCTAGAAAGATACTAGAAAAGTTAGGTTTTCGTTTTGTGAATTCTTTTGAATATCAAGAAGAATTAGAAGTTTGGTACGAACTTAAAAATCCAAACTCAAACTAAGAAATGTGTTCCAAATCTTTACATACTTAAAAGTCAGTAAAGATTTGGAAACAAATCAGAGTTAAATATTATTTTTTAGCTACAGAAACAAAGTATTTATTTCCGTCACCCATAGTTAATTTTACACGCTCGTCGCAAAGATCGATTGCAAAATTTGCACTTTCGTAACAGCTGCAAGTTGTGTTTTTGTCTTTAGACATTTCTGTTTTACAGTTGTTGTTTTTAAAACTTGCCAATTGTGGTGTGTATAAACTAACCAAGTCAGTAGAAGCAGTTACTAAAGAAATGATACTTGCAGAATTGTTATTTGTAATTCTATATACAATTCTATCCGTATAATTTACTTCGTTAACAGTTACTTTACGAATGTAGGTATAAGCTGTAGATCCTTCACCTGGTTCTTTAACTTCAAACTTAAACCCAACTGCACGAATAGCAACATCAAATTGCTGTTGTGAGTTAAAGCTTGCCCAAGTCGTCAATGTGCTAATAGTAGGAAATGGATTTGCACTTGCAGCTGGAGCATTAGTTTGCGCTTGCGAACTAAATACGGTTAAGAACATCAAGCAGATTGTGGGTAAAAATGCTTTCATAAAGCGTGGTATTTGTAATTTAATTTTGCCTACTCTCTTTGGTTTTCGGCTTTCCCATTTCATTTTGTAACACAAAACAACAACATAACGAGTAAAATTCAAAATTGTTATGCCTGAATTATTATTAAATTAATTAAAGCGTATTAAAATTGTTTAATATAAATGTATTGCAAACTGTATTTGTAACAATGGTAAATGTAAGAAATTTTGATTTTAAAACGGTAAAAATTGTATTTAATCGATAAAACTTGCATTTAATCGATTATTTTGTCATTTTATTCTTATCAGAATGTATAAAAATAAAAAATATACACACAGTATTTTTTTTAAAATAAAAGTAAAAACTTTAACTTTTGAATGTTTCAAAATTAACATTCGCGCAAAATATTGATTCGAAGTCTATTAATTGCTTTCTTTTAATGAATATTGTTTGTAAATTTGCAGCCTTAAATTTTTTGACAACGATTTCATTAATTTAAGACAGATTATGGAAAATAGAAAAAAAGTTGCCTTTTATACGCTGGGTTGTAAACTGAATTTTTCAGAGACTTCTACAATTGCCAGAAATTTTAATGACGAAGGTTTTGACCGCGTCGATTTTGAAGAAATAGCAGATATTTATGTCATCAATACTTGCTCTGTAACAGAAAATGCAGATAAGCAGTTTAAGCAAGTAGTTAGAAAAGCAATGAAGCTGAATGAAAAAGCTTTTGTTGCTGCTGTTGGCTGTTATGCACAATTAAAACCAGAAGAATTAGCATCAGTTGATGGAGTTGATTTGGTTTTGGGAGCTACAGAAAAATTCAAAATCACAGACTATATTCATGATTTGAGCAAAAACGATATGGGTGAAGTTCACTCATGCGAAATTGCTGAAGCCGATTTCTACGTTGGAAGTTATTCTATTGGAGATCGTACAAGAGCATTTTTGAAAGTTCAAGACGGCTGCGATTATAAATGTACGTATTGTACAATTCCGTTGGCAAGAGGAATTTCTAGAAGTGATGCTTTAGAAAATGTATTAAAAAATGCCAAAGAAATTTCGGCTCAAAATATTCGTGAAATTGTTTTAACCGGTGTAAATATTGGTGATTACGGAAAAGGGGAGTTTGGAAATAAAAAACACGAACATACTTTTCTAGATTTAGTTCAAGCTTTAGACAAAGTAGAAGGAATTGAGCGTTTGAGAATTTCTTCAATTGAACCGAATTTATTGAAAAACGAAACAATCGAATTCATTTCTAAAAGCCGAACTTTTGTACCACATTTTCATATTCCGCTACAATCAGGAAGCAATGATATTTTAAAATTGATGAAACGTCGTTATTTACGCGAAGTTTATATTGATCGTGTAAATAAAATTCGCGAAGTAATGCCACACGCTTGTATTGGTGTTGACGTTATTGTTGGTTTTCCTGGAGAAACAGACGAACACTTTTTAGAAACCTATCATTTCTTAAACGAATTGGATATTTCGTATTTGCACGTATTTACGTATTCAGAAAGAGACAATACAGAGGCTGTTGATATGGAAGGTGTTGTTCCTTCAAATGTAAGAGCAAAACGCAGTAAAATGCTTCGCGGTTTATCTGTTAAGAAACGTCGTGCTTTTTACGAAAGCCAATTGGGAACAAATAGAACAGTTCTCTTTGAAGGAGAAAATAAAGAAGGATACATTCACGGATTTACAGAAAATTACGTAAAAGTAAAAACTCCTTGGAATCCTGAATTGGTAAATACTTTGCAAGAAATCAACTTGACAAAAATCGACGAAGACGGAAGTGTTCGTTTGGAGTTTTTGAATAAGCTTGCTGAGGTTTAAAAAAAAAAGATATTCAGAACTTTGTCAAAGTTTCAAACTTTGACAAAGTTAACACATAAAGTTTGTCATTGCGAGTGACGAATCAACCACACTAACATGAGTAAGAACTTAGCTAATTGAGATTGCTTCGTTCCTCGCAATGACACAATAAAACAGAAAAGCCTCTTAAAAAGAGGCTTTTCTGTTTTTATAATTTTTGATCTTGAGCGACCACCAATTTCAAAGAATTAATATAATCCGTATCAAACTCAATTACTCGAATTTTTTCGGGATTAAAACTCAATTCTCCCCCAAACTGACCTCGTGTATCTAAAAAATCAATTGTCAATTCTTCATCATTCAATTCGATTAATTTTCCTAGATAAGCAGATTTAGATGATTTTTTTGCAATCTGAAAAATGCCATATTTCTCAGAAATAAATTTAATGATTGAAGCCAAATCTTTAATCGGAATAATATCGTCAGAATTTATTTTTAAACCTTTCAAACGAATTACTTTTTCTGTAAAAGCCAAATCGTGATCTCGGTTTACAACTTCAATGTTTTTATTTCTAAGAATAACAAAACCATCCAAAACAAAATCTACAGGATTATTTCGAAGCAAAATCCATTCATCAGAATAATCAATAAGAAATCCAGAGAAAATCTGTTTTTTATCCTGAAATTCTATTTCGACCAATTGTCTTAAATATTGTTCCATTTTACAATTTTTGTGAGTTTAGATCTTTGTCAAAGTTTTAAACTTTGACAAAGATTATAAAGATGTCTTAAGGATTAGTAGACCAAATACTACTGTTTTTAATAAACACTCTTCGGTTTAATTTTAATTGTGCAATGATTAAATCTGCCATATCTTCAGACTGCATTACTTTTTCTGGATTTCCGTCAGTCAGGTTTAAGTCTTTTGCCATGTCAGTTGCCACTGTACTTGGCGTTAGAGCCGTAACACGAATATTGTGTTTTCTCATTTCCTGCATCAAAGAATCGGTTAAACCCAAAACAGCAAATTTAGAAGCGCTGTAAGCACTTGTCAAAGCGTTTCCGTTTAATCCAGCAGTCGAAGAAATATTGATAATATCTCCAGTTTGTCTTTCAATCATATTTGGAATAATCGCACGAGTTGTGAAATAGGTTCCCATTAAATTCACCTGAATAATTCTTTCCCAAGCTTCTGGATCTAATTCTAAGAATTTTCCAAAAGAAGCAATTCCGGCGCTGTTGATTAAAATATCGATATGTTTAAATTCGGCTAAAGCTTTTTCTACCGCTTTATTGATAGAATTAATGTCAGAAACGTCAGCACTTAAAGCTAAAGCTTTTACGCCTAAATTTGAAGCTTCGTCAGCCAATTGTTCAACGTCTTTTTGAGTTCTTGAAACTAAAATTAGGTTTACACCTTCTTTAGCCAAAGCAATTGCTACAGCTTTTCCAATTCCTTTTCCTGCGCCAGTAATAAAGGCGTTTTTATTTTTTAAGTCGGTCATGATTGTATTTTTAGAAATGCAGAAAGCATCATTTTAAGTCTTACAAAAATAAGGTTTTGAAAACTAAAATGATGCTTTAAAAGATATTCTTAATCTAAGTTTAACAACTTTCGATTATTCTTTTAGAACCATGTCGATACACATTACGGCTCCTAAAATTAACTGTCTCAACGAACTATCAGCTGGAACTGTTTCTTCAATTTGAAGTGCGTAATTATCGGCACTTGTGAAAAACTCTTTTCCTAATCCTGCCCATTTTTTATTTACTTGAGCCAATTGTTTGCCTTCATGCGAGAATTTAAAATCCCAACCTGTCCATTTTCCTTGAAGCGTTGCAACTGGTTTTTCGTTTTTATCCAAAATATCAAACTTTCCTCCAATCGAAAAGAATTTTTGTTTGAAAGTTCCAACCAAATGATCTTTTTCGTCCAAAACTTCAACAGTCGATCTAAAGATGGCAACACCTCTTCTTACGGTAATTAGCTTTTCGCCAGAAGCGGTTGTAATTTCAATATTAAACGGAGTTGCTCTTTTGTAATCTGTAAATCGGAATACTTTTGTGAAAAAACCAAGATTGTTTTCTCGGCAATTCATGATAATCTGATTGGTTTCTGGATGATAAATATCGTAATTGTTTGCGGCTTTGAACATTCCAACATGTTCTTTTACTAAAAATAGATTTTGGCTTAAAATAGGATTCATACGTGTGTAAAATAATTTTTAAAAATAAAGTCGCAAATGTAATAAAATATTGATTAATTGTACTGTTTAGAAGTTTCAACTAAACGAATAAACTCTGCTTTATACCCTTCGCCATCATTTGAATTTCCTTGTTTTGCCAATTTTACAATTCCGTCAGAAGATTTGTCAGAGATTAATTTTGACTCTCTCAATTTCAATCCGAACCAAGCTACGGCAGAACTAAATTTCATGTCGTCGCTTGCTTTTTCTAAAGCAATAGATTTGTTTTCGATTACCTGAACCATTTCGATGCTTTTTTCGCCGTCAGGTTTTTTGTAACGGAATTTTACTGTTGCCAATTCATTGCTGTAATTATTAGAATTCGTTTCTGTTTGAGTGTATTTTAAAGCATCTGGCTGTTCCGCTAAATAATTGCTTTTTACACCTGCAGGGATAATTTCATACAAAGCTGTAACGGTATGATTACTTCCTAATTCTCCGGCATCAATCGCATCATTTTTAAAATCTTCTGGACGTAATTTTCTATTTTCATAACCAATCAAACGATACGCTTGAACTTGTTTTGGATTAAATTCGATCTGGATTTTTACATCTTTCGCGATAGCAAACATCGAACCTTTGAACTCTTTTCCTAAAAAACGATTCGCTTCCTGAATATTGTCGATGTAAGCATAATTTCCGTTTCCTTTATCAGCTAAGATTTCCATTTTGCTGTCTTTGTAATTGCCCATTCCGTAACCTAGACAAGTCAAGAAAACGCCAGTTTTTCTTTTTTCTTCGATCAATTTTTCCATGTCAGTATTAGAAGAACTTCCTACGTTAAAATCGCCGTCTGTTGCTAGAATTACACGATTGTTTCCGCTTTTGATGAAATTTTCTGTTGCAATTTTATAAGCCAATTCGATTCCTGCACCGCCGGCAGTGCTTCCGCCAGATTGCAAATTATCCAATGCATCAACAATTGTTTTTTTCTCATCACCAGAAGTTGGAGGTAAAACCAATCCTGCTGCGCCTGCATAGACTACAATTGCCACTTTATCTTTTGGTCTTAATTCGTTAACCAAAATTTTTAATGATTGTTTTAATAAAGGCAATTTGTTCATGTCGCCCATTGAACCTGAAACATCAATTAAGAAAACTAAATTCGAAGCTGGCAAATCGTTTGTTGGGATGTTTTTTCCTTGCAAACCAATTTTCAAGATTTTGTTATTTGAATTCCAAGGAGAATCACTCACTTCTGTATTGATAGAAAACGGATGCTCGTTTTTTGGCTGCGGATAAGTATATTTAAAGAAATTAACCATTTCTTCTACACGAACTGCATCTTTTGGAACTTGCTGGCCATTGTTTAAAAAGCGTCTGATATTGGTATAAGAAGCATTGTCAACATCTATAGAAAATGTAGAAAGAGGCGCTGTTTTTGGACTTTCGAAAGCATTTTCAACAAATGTATCATAATCTTCCTGAGTTGGCTCGGTCGGAATTGGCAGAATATTTAATTTTTTGTCCAATTCTTTTTCAGAAAGATTTTTGTAAAGTTCATTTTTAGTCGCAATTACAACAACACCATTTGCGCCTTTTGTTCCATAAATAGAAGTTGCATCAACATCTTTTAAAACCTTTAAATCTTTAATATCATTCGGATTAATTTTTGACATTTGGTTGGCTTTTGCCGGAACTCCATCAATAATATAAATCGGCTCGTTTTTTGGAGCAATAGGAGCATTTCCGTGAACAACGATAGCAGGACTTGGAGCATAAATAGCATTACTTTGAACTGTCATAGCCACTTTGGCTTTTTTTCTTTCAGCACGCTCGTAACTGCGATTGCTATATTCAGCATCGCTTGAACCATAACCTACTACTACAACTTCACTTAATGTTTGGTTATATTCCTTAAGTATGATATTCATTGTATTTGAGTTTTGTACCTTTTGTCTCTGTGTTTCAAATCCAATGAAGCTAAAAACTAATAGGTCACCTGTTTTTGCCTGAATGTTATATTTTCCGTCAAAATCAGTTTGAGTAGATGCTTTTGAAGTTTGATTTAAAATAGTTACACCTGGAAGAGGCTGTTTTTCTTTATCTGAAATGATTCCAGAAATCGTTCTTTCTTGTGCCATGGTTACGAAACATATAAGCATAGCAATGGCTGATGAAATAAGTTTTAGACTTTTCATGATAATAAGTTTTAGAATTAATGTTGAGATTTAACTTTGTCAAAGCTGCAGACTTTGACAAAGTTTGAGATTATTTTTTCGGAGCTGGTCTTCCGTTTTTAGTAGTGATAATGACAACTCCTTTTTTTCCTTTTTCGCCATATTTTTCGGTAGCTTCAAGGTCTTGCAAAATAGTTATCGTTTTTATTTCCTGATTGTCCAAAGGGGCATACGGACTCGTTGGTTTTTTGCCAAATAAATCTTGTTCCGAATAATAAATGCCGTCAATGATGTATAGCGGATCGTCTAAAATCATTAGAGAATCTACATTTTCAGGTTGCAAGTTTGGAAGCTCTTCCTGCATCATTTTATCTTTCTTCACATCATCACTATGCGCAATAGCTCTGCCGTTAAGCACAACTAAAGGAGCGCTTTTTTTTGCTTTTTGTGCAGCTGGAGATGCAGAATAAGCAACTTTTGCAGATCTTCTTTCAGGATAACTAGAATAGCCCATATCTGACGTTACTTCTTTTTTTGATGAAGTATTATCTTCTTCGTCAAAAGAGTCATTTAATACAACTTTTTCTGGCATCGCTGTTTCTTCTGCAATTTTTGGTGCAGGCGCAGAAAGCACTGGTTCTGCTTGAGGAATTATGTTTTCCTGAATTGCAACTCGTTCTTTATGCTTAGTTTGGTTTTCTAAAATTTTAACTGCTTCTTCGTTAGAAACTATTTCAGAATTTGAAGATGGAGTTGCATTTTTTTCGTTTAAAGTAGGTTTCTCGCGTTGTTCGATTTCTTTTTCTTCAAAAACTACTTTTGGAGCATCTTTTAGAACCTCTTTATCTGAATGTAAAAATTGGTAACCCAAAGAAATTAGTAAAAGAAGAGAAGCCGCAACGGCAATTTTTTTCCATAAAGCGATTGTTTTTTTGTCTTCCTTTTTATCCAGTTTTTCTTCTACACGCGCCCAGACCTTTTCCATTCCTGGAAAGTCTTGAAACTCGGCTTTTTGCGAAGCTTCTTTTATTTTATCGAATAATTTATCTTGATTGTCCATGACTATTTTGCTTTTTGATAATACAGTTTATTAACCAGTTCTTTCAGTTTGGTCTTCGCGGCATTCAATTGTGATTTTGAGGTGCCTTCAGAGATCTTTAGCATTTCGGCTATTTCTTTATGAGAGTAACCTTCAATAACAAAAAGGTTAAAAACAGTTTTACAGCCGTCTGGAATGTGGTTTAATAAATTAAGTAAATCTTCTTCTTCCAATGTATTTAGTTCGTCGACAGAAGGCTGAGAAATCAGTTTTACGTCGTCCAAATACATGTTGAAGTTGGTTGCTTTTCGAATAGTTGCCAAACAATGATTTACAGTTATTCTTTTGGCCCAAGCTTCAAAAGCATAGGCTTCTTTTAACTGATCTAGTTTGGTGAAAATAGTAAAGAATGCATCGGCTAGTGCTTCTTCGATTTCTTCTTCCTTTTTTAAATATCTTTTGCAAAGGCGGTACAACTTTGGCGCCATGTATTCGTACACCTCGCGCTGGGCATCGCGGTGCATTTTTTTACAGTTTGCTATTTGAGTTTCGTTTATCACAATTGTTGTCTTTCTTATATAGAGAGATAAAAAGATAAAAAGGTTGGGACGGGTGTGAAAAAAAAATAAAAATAATCATTTTTTGCTTTGTAGTGAAAGCAAAAAAAATCTGTAGAAGTCACTTAAGGCTTCTACAGATTTCATTAAATTATATTGGAGTTTTTACTTTTTAAGCTGAAACTTAGTGTTTCCAACTTGCCATAATGCAAATGCCCACATGTCTGCTTCATCACCGTAAGTAACATCTAAGTCACTTGAATGATGTCCGTTGGCATAGTTAACGTGCAATAAAATTGGATTTTCTGAGCTATTATAATTTTGCAATATTGCAGCAAATTTACCTGGTTCCCAAGGTGAAACTCTAGGATCATTAATTCCTGTACGAATGAAAGTAGCTGGATATTTTTCGCCTTTCTTCACTTTACTTTGCGAATCCATTTCTAAAATATATTTTACATCTTCTTCATTTTTTAAAGTTCCAATCTCCGGAATTTGATTTGCTCCATTAGGAGAAGTTTCCATTCTAATAGTATTGGTACAGCCAACTTCAACCAAAGCTACTTTATAAAGATCAGGACGTTCTGTAATTGCTCTTCCAATTAATACGCCTCCCATACTTACTCCATTTCCAATAAGTTTTTCTTTAGAAGTATATTTTTCTTTTATCAAATATTCTGAACAAGCAATAAAATCTTTCCAAGTATTTGGCTTTTTAGCTTTCATTCCGTCAGCATGCCATTTATTGCCTTTTTCACCGCCACCTCTTACATGCGTAAAAGCCACAACTGTATTTTGTTCTAATAGGGTCATTACGCTAGGTCCCACAAAATAAGGATATTCACTAATTCCATAAGCGCCGTATCCTGTAACATAACAAGGATTAGAACCATTCATTTTGATGTTTTTAGGATAGATTATAGATAAAGGCACCATTACTCCATCATGACTTGGTACTTCTACTTCTTTTACAATATAATTTTTGCTAAAGTCAGGAAAAGAACCATTAGCGGTTAATTCTTTGCTTTTTTCTAATTTTCCAGTTTGAGCATCATAATCATAATCAGTAGAAGGAGTAACCCAGCCATTGTTAAAAAGCCTCAAGTTATCGTTTTGACGTGGACTTAATGGGAATCCTGAATTAGAACCCATTGGAAGTGGAATTTTTTTGATTTCTAAAGTTTTGACATTAACTTGGAAAGTTTCCTGATTGATTCCGTCGCTTAAATTATAGTAAATGAAGTTTTTAGATTTTCTTAATCTTCGTATAACTTTATCGTTTTCTGGAACAAGAATCGTTGGATTATTAAAATCTGGATTTTTCAGACTTGTGTATGCTAGTTTATAATTAGGAGCATTTTTATGAGTAAGGAAAAAAACTTTATCACCAATAATTTGGCTATCTGTTACATCATCTTCATATTTTACTAATGGTTTCCAATTAATTTTTGATTTTCCTAGTTCTGAAAATGGCGCATAAAAAGAAAATTCTTCATTTTTTGTAGATCCAATATCTAAAATGATATACGAATAATCATCCGGTAATTTAACATAAGGAAATTGTGCCGCAAGAATTCCTAATTCAGGATTGTTTTCTCTTGAAGCCAATATTTTATCTGTTTTTGGATCAGTTCCAATAACATGTAAAAAGGCTTTCATGTTCTTCAAAAAATCGTCACTTGTATTATCTCTCGTAGCCATTTGAGTGTATGTTATGGCTTTACTGTCTGGAGTAAATTCAAAAGGAAATTCGCTCCAAACGGGAGTGAGGTTATCTGAAAGGAATTTTTTCGATTCAAGATCCATGATTTTTAGGTCGCAAACTTCTGCGCCGCCTTCAGATATAGTTACAGCTAATTTTTTATTATCAGGACTAATATTAAAATTGGTAATCGTTGCACCTTTAGTAATTGTATTAGGATCTAACAATAAAATTTCAGCTCCATTTCTGCTTTTACGGAAATACAACTTGTATATGTTTTCTTGCTTTTTATTTTTTGTATAGTAGAAAATATCTCCAACCTGTCTAATAGATCCGTATTGATCTCCACCCAAAGCTTGAATTTCTTTCATTCGATTAAAAAGAACATCGCGCCCAGAAATCCTTTTGACAATAGAATTGGTATAATCCGATTCGTCTTTGAACCATTTTTGAACTTCAGGATTGTTCATGTCTTCAAGCCATCTGTATGAATCTGTGATTTTTGTTCCAAAATAATCATCTACAACAGGACGTTCAGGAGTCGTAGGATATTTGTACTGGGCTTGTGTGGCTTGACTTGTAATAAAAATTAAAAGAGCGAAAGCGGTTTTTCTGATCATTATTTTTAAAATTGGTTATCTTAAGTTATTTGATTTTGGTATAAAAGACGCAATTTTAAGAAAAATGTTACAATTTATTTCATTGGTAATGTTAATTTATAAATTTTTGTTTCTAAAAGCTCAGTATCATTGTCTTCGCAAAGCAAAAACTCAATTTTGTTATTTTCTTTTTTGTAAAGTGTCAAACCTTCAAACTTATTGGTTGAGGTAATTTTTTGAGTGAAATCTATTTTCATCGTTTTAACATCGATTCTACCAATGAAACTTCCTAAGATTGCGCCATCATCATAAGTTGATTTAGTGTCTTCTACAGTTGAAAGAAAATAGATTTTATCATCAACCAAAATGGCATCGGTAAAACTAGAGCGAACGCCTTTTATTTTTGGAAGTTTATAATTGACAGAAATCAAGGCAAATTCTTCTCCAAGGTTTTTAGCATGAATTGTAAAAATGGTGTTTTTGTTGGTAGCGCCATTTCCTCGATTGAATAAATACCAATTTTCTCCATCGAAAATAGCACCTTCTAAATTAAAATCTTCTGGTTTTATTTCTCCGAAATTTTGCATTACAGCATATAAATCGACTAAATTATTCTTTTGTAAAACCGTTTTTGATTTCATATCAAATTCGATCATTTTGTTTCGGTTTTCGGTTGAACCAGAACCAAAAACATACAATGTGTCGTTATGATGCGTTATAGATTCAAAATCGGGTTTTAAGTTTTTAGGAATATTTTGCATCGGATTGTCAATTAAAGCGTGCTGGTTTAATTGTTTGTTTTCGATATTGTATTCGTAAAGGAATCCGCTATTGTCACCAACTACGTAAAGCGAATCATTATTTAAAAATAATCCTGATGCAGAACCGATTCCGATAATGTGAAATAATATTTCTAGTGTGAATTTTTCCATGAAAAGAAGAATTTATTTTTTTGAGTTTATAAGTTTTGTCGTTTCGTTATTTACTGCTTCTTGAATTTTTTCTAGCGTTGTAGTAGTGACACATTCTGCAATACTTACATAGATTAATTTATTGTCATCATTTAAGTTTATGTTTTTTCGGAGTGCATGATCACCGCTACTCATTCCACTTATTAAATAAATCGGTGAATTGTTTTTATAAAGTAGTGTAGCAATTTCGACGGCTCTTTTTAAAATAGCATCCTGAATCTTTTTTTCATATTCTACATATTGTATATAACGAACGCATTGATACAAACTGCAAAAAGGTATTTTGTTCAATTTTGCTCTATTCTTAACCTCAGGAAGTGGTTTTACTTCTGAAAAGCATTTTCCAAAATACTTAATATAAATTTCATCTTCAATAGAATTTGTTCCAATTTGGCAGAACCCTTGAAATCCGAATAACAATAGAAAGATTAAAATAATTTTTTTCATGATGTAAATATAAATTCAAAAAAAATAGAACGTATTGTTCTTTTGAAAATAGCAGCCTAGCCCTGATAGTAATGGAAATACTTTGAAAAGAAATTGGATTTTTTCTTGACATAAGAAAGCGACCAACGGAAGCTCTTGTTATGGCTTTAGAAAAAAGCAATTTATTAAAAAGTATTGCAATGAATAGCAGGAATATGCTTCGTAAAATTAGTATATTTAAGATATAAAAATTGTAAAATATGAAATCAATAGATCCGAAAGATTTTAAAGTAGTAGATAAAATTAAACTAAAAGACATTCCGACTTTATTGTCAGTAAAAGCAGATGACGATGAAAAAGAGGAAAAATTAGATAAAGTACAAGCGAAATTAAGCGACTTGCAAGATGTAATGTATGCGCACAATAGATACAGCGTTTTGATTTGTTTGCAAGGAATGGATACTTCGGGAAAAGACAGTTTGATTCGAGAAGTTTTTAAAGAATTTAATGCACGTGGAGTAGTGGTGCATAGTTTTAAAACGCCAACTTCGGCAGAATTAGAACATGATTATTTATGGAGACATTATATTGCGCTTCCAGAAAAAGGAAAATTTGCGATTTTTAATAGAACGCATTACGAGAATGTTTTGGTAACGCGCGTGCATCCTGAATATATTTTGGGAGAAAACTTGCCAGGAATTAATTCTGTAGATGATATCACGCCCGATTTTTGGAAAAACAGAATTGAACAGATTAATAATTTTGAAAAGCATATTTCTCAAAACGGAACTATCGTTATGAAGTTCTATCTTCATTTGAGTAAAGAAGAACAACGTCAACGTTTATTGCGACGTTTGGATGAAGAAAAACACAATTGGAAATTTTCGCCAAGCGATTTGACAGAACGTGGCTATTGGGATGATTACATGAAGTATTATGAAGAAGCGATCAATAAGACTTCGACTTCGCATGCACCGTGGTATATTGTTCCTGCAGACGACAAAGAAATGTCTCGCTATATTGTAGCTAAAATTATTTGGGAAGAAATGAAAAAACACACTGATATTACAGAACCTGAACTAGACGAAAAGACGGCTGCAAATATCGAATTGTATAAAAAGGAATTGGGCGAGAAAAGTAAGTAATTGAGATAATTTGCCAATTAGATAATGAGATAATTTTTGAAACTGGATTTTAAATTCCGTTTGTCAAAACAAAAATGTAGTTCATCAAACTAATTTGAATAGTGTTTATGGTTTGTGCTTCTTTGCGTCAAATTAATAAAAACTATTATCATGAATATGTACAAATTATTGTTGCTGACTGCCATTTTCTTATTCGGATTAATTGCTTCTAAAATCAATGCTCAATCTGTATCTCAAGTTCAGCTGATTTTACCAATTAAGGCAAACTAATTAATGCCACTAAAAGTTTTAGTTCGAAAATAAATTACACACATTTTATCGTTTATCCCTATTAAACAGCAAAGAATCTTTTTGGTTCTTTGCTGTTTCTTTAAAAAATATAGGGCTACTTTTGATGTTAAATTTTCTCAATAAATTATATAAATGATTGCAATTAATAAAAATAGACACTGGATGTTTCTGGTCTTTTTTTGGTGTCTATTAGGTTTTACAATTTGGGGTCAGTTAATAGAAGATTATAGTTTTTGGTCTGCTTTTTCTCAATCTGTTTTAATTTTGTTTTGTTCGACCGCTTTAGCACATTTTTTAAGCGATGTGTTATTGCCTCGCGCTTTGCGAAAAAACAAAATGGCATTGTTTGCCTTTCAAGGCGTTGTAGTTGTTCTTCTTTTGTCTTTTTGTTTGGCAACAGTTTATGCTGTTTTTTCAAATCCAGAAGCACGAAGCAGAGTCTATCCTGATGGAGAAGATCTGAATACATTGCAGTTTTTATGGGTTCAATTTTACGGCAGCATTCCAGCGGCAATTTTAATAAATGGAACTGCTTGCGGACTTCGATTTTATCAAGAACATAATGCTATCGAAAGAAGTCATGCAGAATTAAAACAAGTTCACTTAGAAGCGCAGATTAAGATTTTGCAAGATCAGATCAATCCGCATTTGATGTTTAATATTCTAAATCATATTCATATTCTGATGCAAAGTGATGTGAAATTGGCATCAGATTTATTGGTTCAGTTTTCGGATATTTTAAGATATCAATTGTATGAATGCAATAAAGCTTATGTGCCTTTGTATCTTGAAATTAAATACTTAAAAGATTTAATTGCTGTTGAAGAAACCAGATGGGGAAATGAACTTGAGGTTAAAAGCAAATGGAATATTGAAGATGGACAGCTTCAGATTGTTCCTTTGCTTTTGGTTCCGTTAATTGAAAATGCTTTTAAACACGTTTCAAGACTTCCAAACGAAAAAGGATATGTGCATTTGTCTTGTAAGCAGTTAAATAATCAAATGAATTTTAAAATTGAAAACTCTTATACGGAGCAATATAAAATACCTTCAAAAAATCAGGGATTAGGTTTGGAGAATGTGAAGAAAAGATTGGAAATTCAATACCCAGAAAAATATAAATTAGATATTCATAAAACCGATTCAGATTTTACTGTTGAGGTTGTTTTAGATTTAAAATAAAAATACAGCTGACTATGAAATGTCTCATTATCGATGATGAACCTATAGCAAGAAACGGAATAGCAGATTTTGTTTCTAAAATTGATTTTCTGGAAACTGTTGCTACTTGCGCTTCGGCTCTAGAAGCAACTTCATATCTTCAGGAAAAACAGATAGATTTATTATTTCTAGATATAAATATGCCTTATTTATCTGGATTGGAATTTTTAGAATCTTTAGAGAATCCGCCATTGGTGATTTTTACAACGGCTTATTCAGAACATGCTTTAGACGGATACAGGCTTCAGGTTGTAGATTATTTATTAAAACCCATTACTTTTCAGCGTTTTTATCAGGCTTCGTTAAAAGCAAAGCAATGGCATCAAATGCTGAATTCTCCAAAACAGAATCAATTAGATCCTTTTTTCTATGTGCGTCAGGAAGAAGGATTTCAGAAAATTTCTTGGATGGATATTTTGTATATCGAAGGAATGCAAAATTATGCGAAACTTCATTTTAAAGATAAAGTGCTGATTATTCATCAAACCATGATTTCATTAGAAGAAACACTTCCTGTAGAAATTTTCTTTAGAATCCATAAATCATTTTTGGTAAATGTTACGCATATCGATTCTGTTTCTGGCGGACGTTTATTTATAAAAGGACAAGAACTACCTATTTCAAGAACTCGTAGAGAAGTTTTATTGAAAGAGGTAGTTTATAAAAACTTATTAAGCAGATAGCTCTAGAATTTCCATTTTAGAGCTATTGCTCCATAAAAAGTAGTCGTGAATTTCGGATCGGCAATATCTTTTTCTTTGAATATTTCTTTAATTTTTCGGTTTGTTGTCGAGAAACTTCTAAGAAGAGTAGTTCCTCCAGTTGGTTCTAAAACCCAGTGTTCTCCAAATTTCATCTGAGGCCTTAAACCCGCAATTATTTGCTGATATCCAAGTAAAGAAGATTTATTTCCGATTTTGGTTTCAGCAGTCATTCCGCTTAATTCGACTACCGCTTTTAAGTCAAAAGTATCAGACATTCGATAACCAATTTCTGCACCTTCAGGAAAAGTAACTTTAAAATGTAAAGCACCAGTAGTTTCCCAGTTAAAATAAATTCCAGGAAGAACCATTGGAACACCAAAACTATTCGTTAAAACAGGACCAACCCCCAAAGCCAGTTTCGGATTAAATTGTTTGATGAAAAGAACGCCTCCTTGCAGCAAGACATCGTCTTTATTAATTTCCACCATATCTGTGTAAACACCGACTGAAGCCATTACTAATAAAGACCAAGACGGAGAAATAGAACGCAAATGTTTGACTCCAATTTGTGTGTTTAGCAATTCATTCGGAAAACCGCCTTGAAATTCGATTGGAAGAGACTCCATTTCATAATTTCTATTTTCCATTTTGGCATAACTCGTATTAAAAACTACCGACCAAAGTTTTGGATGATTGTATTGATCCATTTTTAGAGAAAGCGGCACTTCAAAAGCAATTTGTGCTCTTTTAAAATTGCTTTCGGCATTTGTCTTAGTACTATCCATTGGACGTACATATTTAGAAAAAGGGACATAATCAACTTTAAATTCGCCCGAAATTCCAGATTGAGAATGTGCAACTGTAACCATTAAAAAAAGGAAAAGCTGCGATAAATAAATGACTGTTTTGTTCATGATTCGATTAATTTTTCTGCGAATTACCGCGTTCTCAATCGATCCTGAAAAATCATTTGACTAATAGCACTTTTGTTTTGACCAATGGTAATGACACAAAATAAAAAACCGACAGACTCCTCAGACTGTCGGTTTTTACCAAAAACAAAATAATAAATTAAACCTATTTTTTATAGTTTAAAACCATAAGCAACACGTAGCGCTACTTGATTGGTTCTAAAGTCATGATAATCTTCGTAACGAACACTTAAGTCGATGTACTTGTTGGCATAGCCAATTCCCGGAGCCCATAAAAATGTGGTTTGATTGTAACCGTTAGTTACCGCAAAACCAGCACCAAGTTCTCCTAGAACATAAAATTGATCTTTTAAAACAAAAGCTTTAAAACCTGCTTTTGCTGGAATAAATCCAAGATCTTTAATGTCATTTCCAGCGGCATCTTTTTTGCCGTTAAATAAATTAGTAAATCCCGTTGTTAAGGTTAATGATGTTTTTTTAGAAAGGTCGTATTGTAAACGTACGTCTCCACCAAGAGCCCAATCATAATCGTTGTCGGTAGGAAGTCCGCCGTTTACTCCAAATCCTAATCTAAAACCCTGATCGTAATTTGTCGCTTCTGTTTCTTGAGCGAATGTCGTGTTGGCAAATAAAAACGTGAACGCAGCTAGGCATAACATCTGTACTTTTTTCATGGCTTATATTTTTGAAATTTCTATAATGTAAAATTATATGCAAGGCGTTTGGAGATTGTTATACAATTTTTAAAAATCGTTACATAATATTGAGTTCGTCTTATTTTTGTCTTAAAATTGGGATATATTTTTATTGATAGGATAGAATTCGAAGCTTCTGACTATCTTTGCCGACTAAAAAAGAATACAAGTGAATTTAAAGCAGTACACCAAAGAGTTTTCATATAATTTAAGACTAGCATATCCTGTAATTTTAGGGATGGTCGGACATACCTTAATTGGTATTGTCGATAATATAATGGTTGGTAAAATTGGAAGCACAGAATTGGCGGCAGTTTCGCTTGGAAACAGTATGATTTTTATTGCAATGTCTTTAGGAATCGGATTTTCTACCGCCATTACGCCAATTGTTGCCGAAGGTGACGCAGAAAAAAACGATACCAAAATTCGATCTGCTTTTCATCACGGATTATTTCTTTGTACAATTTTAGGATTGGTGCTTTTTACGGTAATTATGTTCGCCAAACCAATTATGGAATTGTTGCAACAACCAGAAGATGTTATCGTACTGGCAAAACCTTATTTAGGTTGGGTTGCTTTTTCGCTGATTCCGCTAGTGATGTATCAAGGGTATAAGCAATTTGCTGACGGAATGTCATTAACCAAATATTCGATGTATGCGATGGTTATGGCAAACGTTCTTCACGTAGGTATAAATTATGTTTTGATTTACGGAATCTGGATTTTTCCAAAAATGGGAATTATTGGAGCCGCTTTAGGAACTGTAATTTCTAGAATATTCTTGGTGATGTTCATGCATATTATGCTTTCGCGAAGAGATGATTTAAAACGATTTTTTAAAGGATTTAGTTTTAATGAAATTCAAAAAGCAACCATAAAAAAGATAATTAGTATTGGATTTCCTTCTGCCATGCAGATGCTTTTTGAAGTGGTTTTGTTTACAGCTTCAATCTGGCTTTGCGGAAATATCGGAAAAACAAGTCAGGCAGCCAATCAGATCGCTTTGAGTTTGGCTTCGATGACTTTTATGTTTGCAATGGGATTAAGTGTAACATCGATGGTGCGTGTAAGTAACCAAAGAGGTTTGATGGATTATAAAAAACTGGTTGTTGTAGCGCGTTCTATTTTCTTGCTTGCTATAATTCTCGAAACCATTTTTGCCATTTTCTTCATCATTTTCCACGATTACCTTCCGTACATTTTCTTGAATATGGAAAATACAGGACAGATTTTAGATAATGAAGAAGTAATCGGAATTGCTTCAAAACTGCTTTTAATTGCCGCAATTTTCCAGATTTCTGACGGAATTCAAGTTGTAGTTTTAGGCGCTTTACGCGGATTGCAGGACGTAAAAATTCCGATGTACATTACTTTTGTCGCGTATTGGGTTATTGGTTTTCCTATTTCTTATTATTTAGGAGAACACACAGAACTGAAAGCACAAGGAGTTTGGATCGGACTTTTGGCTGGTTTGACAGCGGCGGCAATTTGCCTTTATGTTCGTTTTCATTACTTAACCAAGAGATTAATTAAGAATTCAGACACAGAATAATTAAATTTGAAAAATATATTTCACTGATTTTGAATATTAAAATGAGTGAAATCAGTAGAAAAAATACAATCAATAACTAAAAAAAATAGACACATATGGAATTACCTAAATTTTTACTTGGAGATAATACCGATTTCCCAGACGATATTTTCATCATTCACCTTGATTATCCAAGATTTATCATCAACTTGAAAGATGATGAGGTGGAGTTTTTAGAAGAAGCTGAAGATCTTGACGAAGCAGAATTAAACATCGAAATGGAAGGTTTAATTGAAAAAGCAAACGAGTTTTATGACAGAGAAATAAACCGTTACGAAGAGTAATTAGTTTGACATTACGTTCTTATACTATTTTTAATGAAAAATTTACGTTTTTTAAAACCGATTTTTAGTTTCATCGCAATCGGATTATTGATTACAACTTTAAGTCGAATATTTTTATTTTTTCTTTTTAAAGAAAGAGTAGAGCAGACGCCAGATTTCTGGTATATTTTTCCAATCGGTCTTCGAATGGATTTAATATTGCTTTGTTATTTGTCGTTTCTTCCAGCATTGCTAATTACTTTTCTGCCGAATAAAGCGATAAAGTTTACCAACAAATTTCTGGTAATTTACAGTTTTCTGTTTCTGTTTTTAATTCTTTTTGTAGAATTAGCTTCGCCAGATTTTGTAAAACAATACGATACACGCCCGAATAAGATTTTCTTAGATTATCTTATTTATCCAAAAGAAGTGGTTGGAATGCTTTTAAAAAGCTACCTGACTTCTATTATTGTAACGTTCCTAATTTTAGGAGTTGTAATTTATTTTGCTTTCAAAAAAGGAAAACAATTATTCTATACAACTAGTACCGAATATAAATTCAAATTAATGGTTTTTCCATTAGTAGCTTTTTTATTGTTTTTCGGAGCGCGTTCAAGTCTAACTTCAAAACGTCCTATTAATGCAAGTAATGCGGTTTTTTCTACCGATCAGTTGACCAATACGCTTGGATTAAATTCATTCTATACTGTGGCTTTTGCGGCATATTCAATCAAAAATGAAGGAAATACCAAAATGTATGGTAAAATGGATGAAGCTGAAGCGATTGCTCGTGTAAAAAAATACATGGTTGCAGGACCAAATGATTTTACCGATGCTGAAATTCCGTTTTTACATGTGCAGCAGCCAGATTCTGTCGCAAAGAAGCCTTATAACTTGGTGATCTTTTTACAGGAAAGTTTGGGTGCAGAATATGTTGGAATTTTAGGTGGTAAACCATTAACTCCAGAATTTGATAAATTATCAAAAGAAGGAACATTATTTACTAATTTATATTGCACAGGAACCAGAAGCGTTCGCGGAATTGAAGCGGTTGTAACTGGATTTTTGCCTTCGCCATCAGAAAGTGTTGTAAAACTTGGAAACTCGCAACAAGGGTTTTTTACTTTAGCGGAAGCGTTAAAACAAAAAGGTTACGAAACAAGCTTCATTTATGGCGGAATGGCCAATTTTGATAACATGGCTTCGTTTTTCAACGGAAATGGTTTCAGCGATATTGTCGATCAAGAAGATTTTGATTCTGATGGAAATAAATATGCTTTCAAAGGAACTTGGGGTTATTCTGATGAAGATTTAGTTACTAAAGCCAATCAGTATTTCAAATCAAAAGGAGATAAACCATTCTTTTCTTTGATGTTCTCAACTTCAAATCATGAACCTTTTGAATATCCAGCAGGAAGAATTAAACCTTACGATAAAAAGCCAGCAACGGTAAACAATGCCATGAAATATGCTGATTTTTCTATTGGGAAATTCTTTGAAATGGCTAAAAAAGAGGCTTATTTCAAAAACACAATTTTCATTGTAATTGCCGATCATAATACGAGAACGTACGGTAAAAATTTAGTTCCAATAAATAAATTCCATATTCCAGCATTTATTATGGGACCTGGAGTTGCTAAAGGAGCAGTTTATGATAGATTAGCAAGTCAGATTGATATTCCGCCAACATTATTAGGTTATTTAGGAATGCCGTTTGAAACGCCAATGGTAGGACGAAACCTAACGAAATTAGACAAAAAAGTTCAAGGAAGATCTATCATGCAGTTTAATGATATCAATGCTTTTAGAGTAGAAAACCAAGTTGTTATCATGCAACCAAACTTGAAACCGCTTCAATTCGAAATTAAAAATGATACGACTTTAATTCCTGTAAAACTAAACGAAGATTTAGCAAAAGATGCTTTAGCACACGTTATTACAGCAGGAAATTTGTATAAGGAAAGTAAATACAAGTTGAGGAAAAAGTAAATTTTAAACCATATAAGTCATATAAGTTCATTTAATTGTAATGGCTTAAATTTTCTTATATGACTTATATGGTTTAATTTTTTTTGTTGAAATATAACTTTAATAAGTTTTGAGCAGCTGCGAACGATGAAATTTCATTGTTTTGCACTGCTTTTTTGCTTTCTTCCAATAATGAAATAATTTCAGGCTGATTAAAGAAATTTTGTTTCAACTGTTCGTTAATGGTTTCCATCATCCAGAAATGATTTTGTTCATTTCTTTTTTCTTGGAAAAATCCGCTTTCTTTTGTTAGTTCGAAATAATCAGAAATTGTATTCCAAACTTCAGGAATTCCGTCTTTTGTTAGCGAACTGCAAGTGGTAACTTTAGGTTGCCAATTTGATTTTTTTGGAGGAAATAAATGCAACGCCCGATTAAATTCTACTTTTGCCTGATTGGCTTTTTTAATATTATCGCCGTCAGCTTTATTGATAACAATTACATCTGCCATTTCCATAATACCACGTTTGATGCCTTGAAGTTCATCGCCTGCGCCTGAAATTTTTAAAAGTAAAAAGAAATCGACCATGCTATGAACAGCGGTTTCACTTTGGCCAACACCAACCGTTTCGATGATAATTGTATCAAAGCCTGCGGCTTCGCAAAGAATAATAGTTTCTCGAGTTTTGCGCGCCACACCGCCTAAAGTTTCGCCAGAAGCGCTTGGTCGAATAAAAGCATTTTCATCTTTAACCAATTCTTCCATTCGGGTCTTGTCGCCGAGAATGCTTCCGTGTGAAAGCGAACTACTCGGATCAACCGCTAAAACTGCTACTTTTTTTCCAAGCTCTGTCAGATGTTTTCCAAAAGCTTCAATAAAAGTACTTTTTCCAACACCTGGAACACCCGTAATTCCAATACGAACTGATTTATTCGCATGAGGTAAACAGCCTTGAACGACTTCACCCGCTTTTTCAAAATGATCAGAATTAGTGCTTTCAATTAAAGTAATGGCACGGCTAAGAGAAGTTCTATTTCCTTCTAAAATACCATTAATTAATTCCTGAGAAGTTGGCTGCTGTCTGCGTTTGTTTTTAATTTGATTGATAGCCGAAATATTGGTGATTTCGGGAGGAGAAATTCCAGCTTTTTCAGATATACTGCCAGATGGTTTATTGAAATTTGACAAAACGCATTTTTTAGAAATGTAAAAGTACAGAAAACAAAAACAGTTTCAAAAAGTTAGTTTGCCACGAATGCCACGAATTTCCACTAATTTGTTATTCTGAAAAGGAGTAAAAATAATTTGCCACGAATTCACGAATTTTCTTTTGAAAAACTATATCAGATATTATTATTCGAATTAATTCGAAAAAATAATCTCAAAGATTTAAAAAAGAAAATTCGTGAATTCGTGGCAAAAAAAACTTAGAATCTTAGCGCCTTAGCAACTTAGTATCTTTTTAATACCCTGCTGTAAATCTAACTTGGTGATGTTTTGGATTTTCTGCTTCGTCAGCGATAACAACCGCTAAATCTTCTACAGATAAAATACTTCTTTGTTCGTCGTTAAAAACTGGATTTTCTAATCCTAAACGGTATTTTCCAGTTCTTCCTGTTTTAGTTCCAGCGTGCATTTCGAAAGCAGGACTAAAGAATGCCCAGTCTAGATCTTTTTCTTCTTTAATGATATTTAAATAATGTCTCGCTGCATTTGCTCCAGGGAAAATTTCTTTTGGAAAGTCTGGAGTATCAACTGCTTGCAAGTCTGGAGCAACGTATAAACTTCCTGCGCCACCGATTGTAATGAAACGTTTTACACCTGATTTTTTAACCGCTTCTTGAATTGCTTTAGAACCAGCTAAAAAGTCATCATAGATGTTTGGGTTTGTCCATCCTGGGTTATAAGCATTGATAACAGCATCGTGACCTTTCAAGACTTCAGCCAAAGCATCAACATTAAAAATATCTGCAGCAACCCAAGTCGCGTTTGCTGTATCTTTTGGAGTTCTTGCAATAGCAGTGATTTCGTGTTTTCTATCTGCTAATTCGTTTAAAAGTGCTGAGCCAACAAATCCTGTAGCTCCAATAAGTGCGATTTTCATAATATATAAATTTATTTAGTAATAAAAAATGTTACAGTTTTGGTTAAAAAAATAGTTTTAAAATTGATTCGAAAAATCTTCCAATGAAATTCCTTCCAGCTGCGCGCTGACTTTCTGATTCATTTCGCTATATAAATTCTCCAAATGCTGATTGATATTTTTTCCAACAGGACAATCAGGATTTGGCTGATTTTTAGCAAAACCTAAACCAATCGTTTCAAAGGTCATTTCGAATATTTGTTTTAAAGTCAGTTCAGCAGCGTTTACTGCCAATTTTGTACCGCCATTTTTTCCTTCTTTACTTTCTACAATATGATGCGCTTTTAAGTTGGCAATTTCTTTTCGAACCAAAACAGGATTTAAATTAATACTTCCCGCAATAAACTCCGATGACAAAAAATCATTCGGGAATTTATGCAGCAGAGTAAGAATGTGAATCGTTATGGCGAATTTACCTGAAATCATACTGTAATAAAATATGTTACAAATTTACATCTTTTTGTAACACAAAATACTAATTTAACTAAAAATTAATTGTTTACCTCAATTTTTAAATACTTATTTTTGTGTTGATCTTATAATATGAACAACTTTATTCTAATATTTCTCTTTCTCTCACTCGGTCTAATTTTACAGCGAGTGAAACAATTTCCTACTCATATTTATAAGACACTCAATAAAATAGTTATTTATTTCTGCCTTCCTGCGATCACTTTATATCATATTCCAAAAATAAAATGGAGCAGTGAATTATTGTTTCCAATAGGAGCTGGGTGGATTACTTATATTTTGGCTTTTATCTTTTTTCATTTTTTAGGAAGAAGAAATGGCTGGTCAAACAAACTAATTGGATGTCTGATTTTGACTGCAGGATTAAGCAACAGTTCTTTTCTCGGTTATCCAATTATTGAAGCTTTGTTTGGAAAGAAAGGTCTAGAAACTGCAGTTTTGGTAGATCAACCTGGGACTTTTGTTGTGGTTTCGACTCTTGGTGTTTTTACAGCAGCTTTTTATTCTAAAGGAAGTCCAGATGCTTTAGGAATTTTTAAAAAGATTATTTTGTTTCCGCCTTTTATCATGTTTGTAATTGCTTGTTTAATGAATATTTTTCAAGTGGATTTAAACGAAAATTTTCAATCGGCATTATTAAAAATTGGAAGTTTGGTAACACCTTTGGCTTTGCTTTCTGTTGGTTTGCAATTAACTTTCGATAGAAAAAGTCAGCATTGGAGATTTTTGCGATTAGGACTTTTCTTTAAACTGCTTTTAATTCCTTTTGTAATTTTTGTGCTTTACGTTTTCATTTTCAACCAGCATTCTGAAGTGATAAAAATTACGATAATGGAAACCGCTATGGCGCCCATGATTACTGGTGCAATCTTAGCTTCAACGTACGGATTAAAACCGAAATTAAGCAGTATGATGATTGGTTTCGGAATACCGATTTCTTTCATAACGCTTGCTTTTTGGTACTTCATTCTTAGTTTTATTTAGGAGTAAAATACTAATTATATCGACAAAGTAGAATTTTAACTTTTTTTTTCCTTTTGAATGTTTTCTAAATGTATTTTTTAATTAATTTTAGAGGAACTAAAAAAGATAAATTATGTCAACATTAAGATTAGGCGATATAGCTCCAGATTTTCAAGCAGAAACGACACAAGGACCAATTAGTTTTCACGAATGGTTAGGAGATTCTTGGGGTGTTTTATTTTCGCATCCAGCAGATTTTACTCCTGTTTGTACTACTGAATTAGGAACTGTAGCCAACTATGTTCCAGAATTTCAAAAGAGAAATACTAAGGTTATTGCTCTCAGTGTAGACGGTTTAGAATCACACAAAGAGTGGATTAAAGATATCAACGAAACTCAAAATACAGAAGTTAATTTTCCAATTATTGCTGATGAAGACAAAAAAGTAGCAAATCTTTATGATATGCTTCATCCAAATGCAAGTGACAAATTTACAGTTCGTTCTGTTTTTGTTATCGGCCCAGATAAAAAAATCAAATTGACTTTAACATATCCAGCTTCTACAGGAAGAAATTTTGACGAGTTACTTCGTGTAATTGACAGTTTACAATTAACTGCAAATTATAGCGTTGCAACTCCAGCAAACTGGAAAGATGGAGAAGATGTGGTGATTGCACCAGCAATTCCAGACAGCGATATTCCAGCTAAATTCCCAAAAGGACATACGCCAATTAAACCTTATTTGCGTTTGACTCCGCAGCCGAACAAGTAATTTTTTTTTTGAGGTACAAAGGCTCAGAGGGACAGAGGTTCAAAGTTTAAAGGCTGGTATTTTTCCATTTGGAAAAATACCAGCCCTTTTTATTTTCTACGAGATCTTTGTCCCTCTGAGCCTTTGAACCTTTGCACCTTATTTCACCGCCAACAAAGCCGCCATTCTTTTTTTGTCTCCAACAACCCAGAGAATATCATTTTTTTCTAAAATTAAACTAGATTCTGGATTTAGAATACGATTTCCATTTCTTTCAATTCCGACAACCATTCCGTCTGTTTTGGCTCTGAATTGTCCAATGCTTTTTTGAATAAATTCATCTTGCGAAACTTCTAATTGGCGTAAAACAATATCGGTTTCTTCTACTTTTACAGGCGGTTCTGTTTCATTTTGAGTTAGGAATTTTGTGAATTCAGCAATTTGGGCATCAGTTCCAATTACGCAGATTTCATCGCCAGGAAATAAACGTTCGTTTTTAGTCGGAATCGGAATTGTAACTTCTCCTCGTTTAATGTAGGCGATATTAATGCCTAATTGCTCACGAATTTTAAGTTCTTGCAAAGTTTGTCCAACCAAGTTAGATTCTTTTTTAATTTCAAAGAAAGACATGTGTCCGTCCCATGGCATCAAATTGGCATATCTTCTGTCGATCTTTTTGTTTTCACGATCGTTGAAGTTTTTCAAAAAGTGATTTTCAATTTTATGATATTGCTCATTTAGTTTTTTAGGAAAAATTTGATACGCTCCAATGGCAATTATCAGTGCGACGAAAGCAACCAAAGGAGAGAAGAAAATATTCAATAAAAATCCAACAAAGAATAAACCAAGGCTCATTCTAATCAAAATAAGCATTAAAAGCGCGCCACGATATTTACGTTCTTCCCAAAGAGCTTCAACTTCATCTACTTTTACACGACGAAGTGAAAGCGCCCATAAAAACGGTGCAATAACAACCAAAGTCAATAAAGCAGCCAAAGTGTTTCCGAATCTTGTGTCGGCTACTAATGGCGCTACAAACTTAGATGACAAAAGAATAATCGCCGTAATAATAATGGTATGAAGAATAATTTGTGTGATTGATGAACGAAGGACAATCTGCCAAGTGCTTACCGATTTGATAGCTTGGGCATTCACACTATAACGGTTAATATTTTTAACCCATTTTTTAGGCATTTTTGATTCTAAAAATAAAGCAAAACGCTCCGAATATTTAATTAAAAATGGAGTAGTAAATGTGGTAATTGCAGAGACGGCAACAATAATTGGATATAAGAAATCGCTCGTTACTTTTAAAGTCATTCCGAGAGTTGCAATAATAAACGAAAACTCCCCAATTTGCGCCAAACTCATTCCCGTTTGAACAGATTGTTTTAATGGCTGGCCAGAAATTAAAGCTCCAATAGAAGAACTGAAAGCTTTTCCGAATATGGTCAATAAAGTAATTATGGCAACAGGAAGCGCGTAATTTACCAATGTTATCGGATTAATTAACATTCCGACTGACACGAAGAAAACGGCTCCAAAGAAATCTTTTACAGGCTGAATTAAATGTTCAATTTTTTCTGCCATTGTAGTTTCAGCAATAATAGATCCCATGATGAAAGCTCCTAAAGCTGGAGAAAAACCAACATTTGAAGCAAAAATTACCATCATTAGACATAACGCCAAAGAAATAATCAATAACATTTCGTCTGTTAAAAGATGTTTTGCTTTTTTGAAAATAGTTGGAATAATAAAAATCCCTCCTAAAAACCAGATAATTAAAAAGAAAATTAGTTTTAAAACAGACTGCAGTAATGCTGCTCCAGAAACTTGATCGCTTACGGCAATTGTTGATAATAAAACGAGCATTAAAATGGCAACAATATCTTCTACAATTAAAGCTCCGAAAACAATTCCAACGAACTTTTTTCCTTTAACTCCCAATTCATCAAAAGCCCTGATAATAATTGTTGTAGATGAAATAGAAAGTGTTGCTCCTAAGAAAATACTATCCATTTTTCCCCAGCCCATCCATTGCCCGACGCAATAACCAATTATGGTCATAAACATAATTTGCGTTATGGCGGTGACAGACGAAGTCCCCCCAACCTTCATTAGTTTCTTAAAGCTGAATTCGAGTCCTAAACTAAAAAGTAAAAATATAACCCCGATTTCTGCCCAAACTTCAACACTTTTCATGTCAGAGATTGATGGGAAAAAATCAAAATGGTTTCCGGCTAAAAATCCTGCAATCAGGTAACCTAGAACCAAGGGCTGTTTCATTCTTTTAAATATTAGAACGGCAATTCCGGCAGTCATTAGGATTAACCCTAAATCACTAATTAAAGGTTGTAAGTGGTGTGTAGTTTCAGCTGCGGCATTTAATGCAATCATATAAAGCGTGGTATTTTTTTTAAGTGGCTCAACCAGCTTTTCATTCAAATGAAATTCACAAAAACCCTAATTAGAACAATAGAGGAGTGAAGCAATCTGGTTTTTAGCCTCTAGATTTAATAAAAAAAGCTATCTCGATAAAGATAGCTTTTTTTGGTAAAATATTTGGTATTTTTCTTAAATTCCTGTGTAATTACTAGGAGTTATAGCTAATAATTCTGCTCTAACCGAATCTGAAACTTCTAAAGTTGCAATGAAATTATGAATCGCATTTTTGTCGATTGCTTCATTAGTTCTGGTTAAACCTTTTAGAGCTTCGTACGGATTTGGATAAGCTTCACGGCGTAAAATTGTCTGAATAGCTTCTGCAACAACTGCCCAGTTTTTCTCTAAATCTTCAGCAAATTTACTTTCGTTTAAAAGTAATTTGTTTAAACCTTTAAGAGTTGCTTCAAAAGCAATAATTGTATGACCGAACGGAACACCAACATTACGTAAAACAGTACTGTCAGTTAAATCACGCTGTAATCTTGAAATAGGAAGTTTAGCCGCTAAATGTTCGAAAATAGCATTTGCAATTCCTAAGTTTCCTTCAGAGTTTTCAAAATCGATTGGATTAACTTTATGTGGCATTGCAGATGAACCAATTTCTCCTGCTTTGATTTTTTGTTTGAAATAATCCATAGAAACATATGTCCAGATATCACGATCTAAATCGATTAAAATGGTGTTGATTCTTTTTAAAGCATCAAAGAAAGCAGCAAAATGATCGTAGTGCTCAATTTGAGTTGTTGGAAATGAATGTTTTAAACCAAGATCGGTTTCAACAAATTTATTTCCGAATTGTTTCCAGTCAATTTGTGGATATGCTACATGGTGCGCATTAAAGTTTCCTGTTGCTCCACCAAATTTAGCTGCAAACGGAACGTTGAATAACAAACGCATTTGCTCTTCTAGACGCTCTACGAAAACCAAAATTTCTTTTCCTAAACGAGTAGGAGAAGCTGGCTGTCCATGTGTACGCGCCAACATCGGAATGTCTTTCCACTCAACACTTAGTTCTTTTAATTTCGCAATTACAGCAATTAAAGTTGGCATATATACATCTTCAAAAGCTTCTTTTGTAGAAAGCGGAATAGCCGTGTTGTTAATATCTTGAGACGTTAATCCGAAGTGAATGAACTCTTTGTATTGAGATAAACCTAATTTTTCAAAAGCATCTTTAATAAAATATTCAACCGCTTTTACGTCGTGATTTGTTACTTTTTCAGTTTCTTTAATCCAAAGCGCATCTTCTGTAGAGAAGTTTTTGTAGATATTTCTCAAGCTTTCAAATAAGCTAGAATCGATACCTTGCAACTGAGGCAACGGAATTTGGCATAACGCAATGAAGTATTCCACTTCAACTAAAACGCGGTATTTTATTAAAGCTTCTTCAGAGAAGAAAGGTGCTAAATTTTGAGTTTTGTTTCTATATCTTCCATCAATTGGCGATATAGCATTCAATTCGTTTAGAGTAGTCATTGTTATGTTGTTTTTTCGAAAGGTGCAAATATAAGCTATTGTTAAAACTTCTGAAAGCTATATTAGTGCTTAAATTATGGTTTTGAAAATTTTATCCCAGATTGTAAAGTAAAATCCGTAGTTGTGAGATTCATTTTTATGATGATCATTGTGGAATTTGGTAGTCGAAATCCATTTTGTGAAATAATTGCTATACCAGAAAGCAGGAAATATGTCTCGTTTTAAATGCCCAAATATTCCATAAGACAGATTTAGAACAAGATAGATAATAATGCTCAAGTAATTAAACTTCAAAATGGTGATTAAAAACAGCCATATAAAACCAAAACCTAGAGTTTCTATAGGATGCAAGACATACAAACTGTAAACATTGGTTTCGACATGTGTATGATGCAGTTTATGAATCGGGTACATCCATTTAAAAAAATGAACGAGAAAATGAAAAATAAACATGAAAAGATCCATTAATACAATCAATAAGAACGTATCGAAAAAGATAAGCTGTAAGGATCCAGAAAAATCTATTTTCATGATTCCATAATGATACAATTCAAAACCTATTAAAGTTATAAAGGTGTTGCAGATCAATGTTGAAAGCACCCATTTTTGATCTTTATTCTTTAAAAGAGTATTTTCTGGCTCCAATATTTTTCCAATTAAAACGGATAAACCAACCAGCACTGCGTTTTCTATTAAAAAGAAAACAAAGAGCCAAAAGAGATTAAATTGGGTTAATTGCTGTAACCAGCTTTCAAAAATCATGTTGTTTTTTCTAAGTTCAATAATTTTTCTCTCATATCGGCAACTCCTTCCGAAGCAAATTTTGCAATAGTTTCTACTTTATTTCTAAGATTCGGAATTGCAATTGGTTTCGGATCAATATAAAAAACTGGCGTTGTGCTTGGCGTATACGCAATTAATCCAGCAGCAGGATAAACTTGCAACGAAGTTCCAATTACAGCAAAATAATCTGCAGTTTCGGTTATATCAATAGCTTCTTCGAGTGCTGGAACTTCTTCGCCAAACCAAACAATATGCGGACGCAATTGATGTCCGTTTTTATCTAGATCTCCCGTAAATAAATCTTCAGTCCAATCTAAAATTAGATTTTTATTCTGTGTACTTCTCACTTTTAATAATTCGCCATGTAAGTGTAAAACGTTTGTGCTTCCTGCGCGTTCATGCAGATCGTCAACATTTTGAGTAATAATTTGTACATCGAAATCTTTTTCCAATTCAGCTAAAATAATATGACCCAGATTAGGATTTACTTCTTTCAGTTGTTGACGTCTTTTGTTGTAAAAATCTAGAACCAATTCCTGGTTTTTATGCCAGCCTTCTGGAGTTGCAACTTCCATCACATCATGTCCTTCCCACAAACCATCGCTGTCACGAAAAGTTTTAATTCCGCTTTCAGCGCTTATTCCTGCTCCTGTTAAAACAACAAGTTTCTTTTTCATTTTGAGTTTTATTAAAAGATAAAAATAGTGATTTCTTTATTCAAATGTTTGGTAAATAGTAAGGATTAACGGTGCTTTTTTTATAGAAAATAAAGGGTATTTATACTCTTTGTCTCTCGTTCTGAATTATTTAGTTTTAATGTTGGGTTTGATAAAAGTATTTCTAAATGATTTTAATTCAATTTACAGGCTTATCTGGTTCGGGAAAAACGACGCTGGCAGAAAATGTTAGACATCTTTTGCTTCAAAATAATTATGAAGCCGAAATTGTCGATGGCGATGTTTACCGACAAACGATCTGTAAAGATTTAGGATTTTCTAAAGAAGATCGCTGTGAAAATGTAAGGCGTCTTTTTAACGTTGGTCGAAATCTGATTGAAGAAAAGAAAATAGTTTTGATGTCAGTTATCAATCCTTATGAAAATCTCAGAAATGAATTGAGATCTTTTGAATTTGTGAAAACGGTATTTCTAGATTGTGCCATTACTAATTTGATCGAAAGAGATCCGAAAGGATTGTACAAAAGAGCGTTGCTGCCAGACGGCGATCAAAATAAAATTACAAGTTTTACAGGAATAAGCGACGTTTTCGAAATTCCGAAAAAAGCAGATTTAGTTTTAAAAACAGATTCAGAAACAGTTTCGATTTCTACCCATAAGCTCTACAATTTTATACTTAGCAATTTAAATTCTTAAAGTTATGAATCCTTCTTCTTGCCAGCTTCCGATTTCTTTTTCGATAGAAAAATTGCAAAACGATTTATTGACTTGCGAAAATAATTTGTGGACTCCGCATTTTAATACCTATCGATATGAAGGAAATTGGACCAGCGTTTCTTTGCGATCGCAATCGGGCTTAGAAAATGACATTCTTTCTTTTCCAGATAAAGAATACAAAAATACGCCTCTGTTGGAAAGTTGTCCTTATTTTAAAGAAATAGTGGATTGGTTTCAATGTGAAAAAGAAGCGGTTAGGTTGTTAAGACTTGGACCTAATAGCGAAATTAAAGAACATGTTGATAATGATACTTCGTATGAAGATGGATTTTTTAGAATTCATGTTCCGATTATTACCAATTCGGAAGTTTATTTTTATGTAAATCAGCAATTAGTTCCAATGAAAATGGGTGAGTGTTGGTATGCCAATTTTCAATTGCCACATAGTGTGGAGAATAAAAGCTTAGAACCTAGAATTCACTTAACGATAGATTGCATAAGAAACGAATGGTCTGACGAATTGTTTTCTAAAATGGGTTTTGATGTGAATTATGAGCCGGAATATGAATATTCAGATGAAATGAAAAGACAAGTTATTGCAGAACTTTCTAAAAATCCATCTGAAACAAATGCTAAAATTATCGCCCAACTTCAATCGCAAATGAACTCATAAAAATGGAAAATGTAAAAGAGCTTATTTCAAATTGGATTCCAATTAAAATGATTGAAAAAGATAATGAAGTTTATTTTGAATGGATGTATTTCGCAGACATACCTTTTGCAGAACCTTTTTTTGAAGAAACAATTGTGAAATGTACAGGTCACAATTATAATTCCAAGGGATTTAAATTAATAAGCACGGCAGAAAATATTATTGATTGGTCTAAAGAATTAGATTCTGTAGAATTGAAAGGATTGGTTTTTCACGTATCAAGATGCGGATCTACAATGTTGAGTCAGTCTTTGGCAACTTCACCAGAAAATATCATGGTTTCTGAAGCTCCAATTATAGATCAGATTTTAAGAAGTGATGCTTTTAATTCAGAAATAAAAACGGCTTTACTGAAATCAGTTTTGAAATTCTTAGGGCAGAAAAGATTTCCAGAACAAAAACATTTAATTATAAAATTGGATGCTTGGAGTATTTTTGAAGCTTCTTATTTGAGATCGATTTTTCCTAAAATTCCTTTTGCTTTATTGTATCGAAATCCAGCAGAAGTTTTAAGATCGCATCAAAAAATGGCGGGAATGCATATGGTTCCTAATTTAATTCCGTCAAGTGTTTTCGGAATTACTTCTAAAGAAATAGAAGAATTAAGTTTTCAGCAATATCAGGCTTTGGTTTTAGAAAAGTATTTTCAAGGTTTTTTAGATTTTTATGAAAAAGATGAAAATATAATAATGCTTAATTATAATGACGGAATGAAAAATGTCATAGAGCGATTTATAGCTTTTATTACTATCGATTTTTCCGAAAATGAATTAAATAAGATGTTGGAGCGTCTTAAAAAACATTCTAAAAATGAAAGCACCGTTTTTATAGGAGATTCATATAAAGATGATGTTTTGTCTGTGAATTTGGTTCAACTCAATGCTTTGCACCAAAAGCTTAATGCTAATTTTATCGAAGATTTGGCTGGCTGAAAATCTGTTGAAGACTTATTTCTCTTTTATTTATTATTTTTGCGCCAAACATAAATAAAATGATTGATTTAGATTACCTCGAATTCTTAGAAAATATATTGACAGAAAATAGAAAAGCTAATTTTTTAAAAGTACTAGAAAATAGAACAAAGCATTTTACAGTTGCGGTAGAAGATGTTTATCAGATGCACAATACAAGCGCTGTAATGCGAAGCTGTGAAGTTTTTGGAATTCAAGAATTGAATGTAATTGAACAGCGTTTTGGAAAAAGAATCGATAAAGAAATTGCTTTAGGCGCGCAAAAATGGGTTGACATTAATCGATTTGATTCTGTTTCAGGATGTCTTTCTGATTTAAAAAGTAAAGGATATCAAATTATTGCGACAACTCCGCATGAAAAAGATTGCATGTTGGAAGATTTCGATATTACCAAACCAAGCGCTTTATTCTTCGGAACAGAAAAAGAAGGATTGTCTCAAGAAATTATGGATAATGCCGATGGTTTCTTGAAAATACCAATGGTTGGTTTTACTGAAAGTTTGAATATTTCTGTTTCGGCTGCGATTATCATTCAAAGTTTAACGAACAGACTTCGTAGATCTGATATCGATTGGAAATTGACAGAAGAAGAAATTTTAGTCAAACGTTTAGATTGGGCTAAAAATTCTATTAAAGATATAAAACGAATAGAAGCACGTTATTATCAAGATAATCCGAGATAAATAAGTTTCAGTTTGTAGTCTCAGTCTCAGTTTTGGATTTGTAAACTAGCAATAAAAGAAAAGACCGATAGTTTAAACTATCGGTCTTTTTTATGGATTTAAAATATCAGTTAGTAAACTGTGACTGAATACCGCGACTGAATACTTAAAATTTTATTAGTTAATTAGAATCCAAGTTCCAGCAGCAATTAAAGCTTCAGCTTTTTTGTACTTCATTGTTTCTGTATTACCAGTCGCAACTTCTTGAACTACAACAGTATCGTTTCTGTTGATTTTTGGCATATCTCTAACGATAGTTTCAGTAACTTGACGTTGTTGCGTTTCTCCTGCCTCACGGTTCATGCTTTCGCTGTTTGGAATTTCGTCTTTACTCAATTGTAAGTTTTCTTTTTGACGAACTTCTCTTGCTTCGTGAATTTCAGGAACGTTTTGAGCTGGTAAATCACCTTTGAATAAGAATGAAATAACTTCTTTGTTAACGTTGTCCAACATTCCTCTAAACAAGTTGAAAGCTTCTAATTTGTAAATAAGCAATGGATCTTTTTGCTCGTGAACAGCCAATTGAACAGATTGTTTCAATTCGTCCATTTTGCGTAAGTGTTTTTTCCAAGCTTCATCCACAATAGAAAGTGTGATGTTTTTCTCAAAATCAGCGATCAATTGAGCACCTTCGCTATCGTAAGCTTTTTTCAAGTCAGTTACAACGTTCAAAGTTTTGATTCCGTCTGTAAATGGAACTACAATTCTTTCGAAATGGTTGTTTGGCTCTTCGTAAACTCCTTTGATAATTGGGAAAGCTTCTCTTGCGCTTCTTTCTGTTTTTTCAGTATAGAAAGCTAAAGCCTCTTTGTAAACTTTTCCAGTAACTTCAATATCAGATAATTTTAAGAAATCAGCTTCTGAAATTGGAGATGTGATTCCGAAATAACGAATTAAATCAAATTCATATCCTTTAAAATCATTTGCAATTTTATTGTTGCTTACGATCAATTCGCAAGTATCATAAAGCATGTTTGCAATATCCAGTTTCAAACGCTCTCCGAACAATGCGTGACGACGACGTTTGTAAACTACTTCACGTTGAGAGTTCATTACGTCATCATATTCTAATAAACGTTTACGAACACCAAAGTTATTTTCTTCTACTTTTTTCTGAGCACGTTCGATAGATTTAGTCATCATAGAATGTTGAATAACTTCACCTTCTTTCAATCCCATTCTGTCCATTACTTTCGCAACTCTTTCAGAACCGAATAAACGCATTAAGTTGTCTTCAAGAGAAACATAGAATTGAGAACTTCCTGGATCTCCTTGACGACCAGAACGACCACGTAACTGTCTGTCTACACGACGAGAATCGTGACGCTCAGTACCAACGATTGCTAAACCTCCGGCAGCTTTTACCTCTGGAGTTAATTTAATATCGGTACCACGACCAGCCATGTTTGTTGCAATAGTTACAACTCCAGCTTTACCAGCCTCTTCAACGATTTGTGCCTCTTGCTTGTGCATTTTAGCATTCAATACGTTGTGTGTGATCCCTCTCATTTTAAGCATACGGCTTAATAATTCTGAAATCTCTACAGAAGTTGTTCCAATCAATACTGGTCTTCCAGCTTGAGATAATTCTGTAACATCTTCGATTACAGCGTTGAATTTCTCACGTGTTGTTTTGTAGATGTAATCTTCCTTATCAATTCTTGCAATTCCACGGTTTGTTGGAATTTCAACAACATCTAATTTATAAATCTGCCATAACTCTCCAGCTTCTGTAACCGCTGTACCTGTCATACCTCCTAATTTGTTGTACATTCTGAAGTAATTCTGTAATGTAACTGTAGCAAATGTTTGAGTAGCAGCTTCGATTTTTACGTTTTCTTTTGCTTCGATCGCTTGGTGAAGACCGTCAGAATAACGACGTCCGTCCATGATACGACCTGTTTGTTCATCGACAATCATAATTTTGTTGTCCATGATAACGTACTCAACATCTTTTTCGAATAAAGCGTAAGCTTTTAAAAGTTGAGTTAAAGTATGAATACGTTCGCTTTTTACACCAAAATCTTGGAATAATCTTTCTTTAGCTTCAGCTTCAGCGTCTTTGTCTAATTTTTGTTTTTCAATCGCAGCGATTTCAGTTCCGATGTCTGGTAAAACGAAGAAATCAGAATCAGTATCTCCAGAAAGGTATTTAATACCATTATCTGTCAATTCTACTTGATTGTTTTTCTCTTCAATCACAAAATACAAAGCTTCATCAACTTTGTGCATTTCACGATTGTTATCTTGCATGTATTGATTTTCAGTTTTTTGAAGTAATTGTTTAATTCCTTCTTCACTTAAAAATTTAATTAATGCTTTATTTTTAGGTAAACTTCTGTAAGCTCTCAATAATTGGAAACCTCCATCTTTAGTATTACCTTCTTTGATTAATTTTTTAGCTTCAGCTAAGAAACCATTCGCTAACTGACGTTGTTGTGCAACTAAGTTTTCGATTTTTGGTTTCAATTCGTTGAATTCGTGACGATCTCCTTGAGGAACTGGTCCAGAAATAATAAGCGGAGTTCTAGCATCATCAATTAATACAGAGTCAACCTCGTCGACAATAGCAAAATTGTGTTTTCTTTGAACTAAATCGCTTGGCGAATGCGCCATGTTATCTCTTAAGTAATCGAAACCAAACTCATTGTTAGTTCCGTAAGTGATATCAGCATCGTAAGCTTTCTTTCTTTGTTCTGTGCTTGGTTGGTGATTATCGATACAATCAACAGATAAACCGTGGAATTCGAATAAAGGTGCTTTCCAAGTACTATCACGTTTTGCTAAGTAGTCATTCACTGTTACTAAGTGAACTCCATTTCCTGTCAAAGCGTTTAAGTAAAGTGGAAGAGTAGCAACCAAAGTTTTACCTTCTCCCGTTTGCATTTCGGCAACTTTACCTTCGTGCAATACCATACCACCAATTAACTGAACATCATAGTGAATCATGTCCCAAGTAATGTCTTTACCAGCAGCATTCCATTTGTTAGCCCAGATTGCTTTTTCTCCCTGGATTTCAATGTATGATTTTGTTGCTGAAAATTCGCGGTCTTTTGGAGTTGCAGTAACCTCAATATGAGAGTTTTCTTTAAAACGACGAGCCGTTTCTTTAACTACAGAAAACGCTTCTGGAAGAATTTCCAATAAAGTTTTTTCAGAGATTTCATAAGCCTCTTTTTCAAGAGCATCTATTGCATCATAAATATCTTCTCTTTTATCGATGTCTTCGATGTTTTCTACTTCCGCTTTAAGCGAAGCAATTTTAGCATCTTTATCAGCTCTAGCTTCTTTTATTCTATCTTTAAAAAATACGGTTCTTCCTCTTAATTCGTCGTTTGATAGACTCATTAAAGGAGCTTCGAATGTTTTAATTTTGTTTAAGTAAGGCTGTAAAGCTTTGACATCTTTCTGCGACTTATCGCCGACAAAGACTTTAATAATACTGTTTATGAAACTCATGATTTATTGTATTTCTTTATTATATATATGTATTTGAACCAAAAAAAAAGCCTCTATAATGAGAGACTTTTTCCTTTGGTTTATTTTTTAATATTCATCCTCATTCCAAAGATAATCTTCGTCTGTTGGATAATCAGGCCAAATTTCTTCCATTGATTCATATATCTCGCCTTCATCTTCGATTGACTGAAGGTTTTCTACTACTTCTAACGGAGCACCTGCTCTAATAGCGTAGTCAATAAGTTCGTCTTTGTTAGCAGGCCATGGCGCATCACTTAAATAAGATGCTAATTCTAATGTCCAATACATCTGTTATCTGTTTAGTTTGTGCAAAAATAAATTTTTTACTGAAAAAGACAAGTAAATTTTGATTTATTTTAATAAAATTTAAGAACGTCTTTGTTAGCACTCAGTTTTCAGTACCAGTTTTAAGTCTGAAAACTGAAAACTGCGACTAATTACTTCCTCGGAATCCATTTCACTTCCTCCGCTTTTAAGTCAAACGACAACTTTCGTGCCAAGACAAAAAGGTAGTCAGAAAGTCGGTTTAAGTACATAATTGCTATTTCTGGAACGTGCTCATTATGGCTTAAATGTACTGCCAAACGTTCTGCTCTGCGGCAAATGCAGCGCGCTATATGACAATGTGACACGGTAGGATGACCTCCTGGTAAAACAAAATGAGTCATTGGCGGAAGACTTTCCTCCATTTTATCTATTTCGTTTTCGAGTAATTCAATATCTGAGTCAATTATGCCGAGATTTTCTAAGCGAAGTTTTCCATTTTTTAAGACTTCTTTTTCTTGTGGAGTTGCCAAAATGGCACCAACAGTAAAAAGACGATCCTGAATTTCTATCAAAATGGTTTTATAGTGAGAATCCATTTCTTGATCACGAATTAATCCTATATAAGAATTCAATTCGTCAACGGTTCCGTAACTGTCAATTCTAATATGATCTTTTGGTACGCGAGTTCCTCCAAAAAGAGCTGTGGTCCCTTTATCGCCTGTTTTGGTATATACTTTCATTTTTTTAAGATGCTAAGGTTCTGAGTTGCTAAGATGCTGAGTTTTCTTTTTAGCGATTAAACGATTAACCAAATAAAAGGTTAAACAGATTTTCTTGTGTCGCTTTCAATTAAACCATCTCTTAGACGAATTACACGATGTGCGTATGCGGCAATATCTTCTTCGTGAGTTACTAGAATTACGGTGTTTCCCTGTGCATGAATATCTCCGAAAAGCTTCATGATTTCTACTGAAGTTTTACTGTCTAAGTTTCCAGTTGGTTCGTCGGCCAAAATAATAGAAGGTTTGTTGACCAAAGCGCGGGCAACGGCAACACGCTGACGTTGTCCTCCAGAAAGCTGATTCGGCTGGTGATCCATTCTGTCGGCTAGATTAACTTGCTTCAAAACTTCGGTGGCACGAGCAATCCTTTCTGATTTTCCGTAACCAGCGTAAATCATAGGTAAGGCAACATTGTCTAAAGCGGTAGTTCTTGGCAAAAGATTGAAAGTCTGAAAAACAAAGCCAATTTCTTTATTTCTGATTTCGGCCAATTCATCATCTTTCATTTGGCTGACATCTTTTCCGTTCAAAACGTAACGTCCAGAAGTAGGCGTGTCCAAACAACCTAATAAATTCATTAATGTAGATTTTCCAGATCCAGAAGGTCCCATTAAAGCAACGTATTCGCCTTTGTTGATTTCTAGATTTATTCCTTTTAAAACATAAACCGTTTCATTGCCCAAAATAAAATTTCGTTTGATGTCGGTTATTTTAATTAATGGTTCAGCCATTTCGTTTTACAATTTTTGGATTTAAAAGTACAAAACACTTTTCAATAAAAATGATAAGTAGTTGAGAATTGGATTTTGTTACAAAAGCTCTTTCATAAATGTGCTTGTTTAGATTGCATTTTTAAATTAGAAATATGTTATATCTTTTTTGATTGATTTTGCATGATTATCATTATTTTGTGAGTTTTACAGTTTTAAAATGTTTTTGTTTTTGAAAACATGATAATAATGTAATTTATTAAGATAAGTCTTTAGTAAATTTGATTATCAATTAATTAAATAATCAAGATTATGAAAAATATCAAAATAGCTACAGGAATTGCATTATTAGTATTAGGGTTAACATCGTGTAAAGATGAAAAACAAGAAAAAGCTCAAAAAACAGTAGAAAACTATGTAATCTATGTTGACTCTGTAAAAAATGTTGCCGCTACTGATTTAAAAGACAATTGGAAAAGCGTAGAAGCAGAATACGACAGAAGATCTCAAGAAGCAGAAGCTGCTTTGGCAGATATTAAAGACAACGCTGCAGCAACAGAAAAAATAAATGCAAGTAAAGCAAAGTACGAAGAATTTAAAAATGAAATGACCGCCCAATTTGCCCCTCCAGCTCCTAGTCCAAAACAACAGTTAAGAGATGCTTTGTTTGGTGCAGGAAAAATTGGTGATGATATGAGTTTTAGCTGGGTTAATGCTAAAAATATTCATAGCGTTTATCAGCAGTTTGTTCATACTGTAGAAAATAATAAAGACAAATATTCTAGAGAAGACTGGGATGAAATTAAATTAATGTATGAAGCTCTAGATAGCCGTAAAAATACAGTTGAAAAAGAAGGTTTAACAGCTGAGGATAACCGAAAAATCGCCGGTTTGAAAATTAAGTTTGCACCAATGTATACTGTAAACAGAATGGGAGCTAAGTCTGAAGAAAATAAAGACGCAAAAAAATAAAATTTTTAAAAATTTTGAATTAGAAACAAAAAAGACGATCAGAAATGATCGTCTTTTTTTATGCTCGAATTATAAAATGTTCTTTTGGCTGTTCGCATCTAAAGAATACAAATCCCCATTGAAAAGTGTCAATTGTAACTTTTACTTGAGGATGATTTTTGATCATTTCCCAAGCTTCTTCCATATCTTCTGACCAATGAATATCATCGAAAATCCAAACAGAATCATTGTCGATTGTTGGCAGTAAAAGGTCGAAATATGCTAAAGTTGCTTTTTTAGAATGATTTCCGTCAAAATATATGAGGTTGTAATTTGTGGCTTGAATATTCTCAGAAACTAAAAAAGATTCAAATTCAGAAATTACATTTTCAACATTATTGCAATCAAATTCAGCCAATTGATTTTGGGCAACATTTGCTGTATTTGGACAACCTTCAATTGTAACCACTTTTGCTTTCGGATTTCCTAAAGCCATAGCTGAAGTTGCTAAACCTAAAGATGTTCCTATTTCTAAAACAGTTGCAGGCTGGAAGTAATTCGTAACACGAAATAATAATTCTGCTCGTTTTGGCGAGATTCCAGCTGTTTGAGCAATTTTAGAAATTTGTCTTCTATTGGATTTAAAAACTCTCGAACCCGCTCCAAAATCGGTCACTTTAATGAAGCTTTTGTTTTCTAACAGCGATTTTCTATACTTTTTTAGAATTGCATATTCCGGTTTTGGTTTCTTATCATAAAAACATTTTGTCAATAAATTAAAAACAAAAGGCGAATGGACCGCATGTTCGTTTTTAGAATGCCAAAGAAAGGTTAGATAAGATTTTATTTGAAAAAGCATCTAGAAATATTAGTTTACTTTAATCAATTTTACGTCGAAAAGAAGTACAGAACCAGCAGGTATACCAGGAATAGATGCGCTTCCGTAGCCTAAATGAGCTGGTATTAAAATCACTCCAGAGCCGCCTTCTTTAAAATAAGGAATTCCTTCAGTCCATCCTTTAATTACTTGATTTAAGCCAAATGAAATTCCTGCATCTTTGCTTTGATCGAAAACTTTTCCGTCTGTAAAATAACCTTTATAAGCAACAGTTACATTTGAAGTAGCTGTAGGTTTAGCGCCATCGCCTGGTTCATTAATAATATAATAAAGACCTGATTCAGTTTTAGTTGCAGTCAAATTATTTTTGGTTAAATAATCTGTGATTTCTTTATCGTTTTCTGCCGTATAATCTTTTGGCGGAGTAACAGGTGTTTCCTTTTCTGTATTGTTACAAGAAATAAATAATGTTAAAGTAAATACTGCGGCTAGTAGTTTTTTCATAAATGGTATTCTTTTAAAAATTAAAAATAGAGTTAAGTAGTTTTAGTCTCAGTCTCAGTCTCGGTTTTCAGTTTTGTTGGATCGTATAATTTTATTTTTCTAATTGCATCCAAATTTATTCGGATTGTTAATCATATAATTTATCAGTTTTCCAATTTCAAGACTTTTCATGTTTAATCTGTCAAAAGTCTCTCTGCTAATATATTCACACTTTAATGAAAATTCAAGCCATGTATTTGTTTCTGAATTTTCGGCATCACTATCGGTCAATTTGCTAATAAAGTGATTTGTATATCTTCTTTTTCGATAAGATTCTGCAATATTTGCGGCAACACTTCTCGACGATCGGCGTATTTGATCTGTTAGCGAATATTTTTCTTCTTTAGGAAAAGCTTTTGACAATTCGAAAATCTCCATAGCAAGTTCAAATGACTTTTTATATGCTAATAATTCTTTATAATCCATAATTGATTTTTTTCAAAATTAATTAAAAATAAAGAATTTTCTTTCAATAAAAATCAAAACTGAAAACCGCGATTGAGACTGAAAACTCAAAAATTATCCCTCAAGTTTAGCGGAAAGTTCAAACCAACGCTCTTCTTTCGCATCAATTTTGTTGATGATATTTTGAAGTTCGTTAGCTTTTTTCTCGATATCAGCATCAGCTACTTTTCCGTCAGAGAATAATTGTTCGATTTTAACTTTTTCAGCTTCAAGATCTTTAATCTCTCTTTCGATTTTTTGATATTCTTTTTGTTCGTTAAAACTTAAATTTCCTGTCGGATTATTTTGTTTCCAATCTTTCTTTTCAGCTTTGTTTTCTTCTTTTTGAGCAACATCGGCGCTGTCTTCATAAGCACGGAAATCAGAGTAGTTTCCTGGGAAATTTTCGATTTCGCCTTGTCCTCTAAAGACAAATAAATGATCGACAATTTTATCCATAAAGTAACGGTCGTGCGAAACTACCAATAAACATCCTGGGTAATCTAAAAGGAAACTTTCTAAAACGTTCAAAGTCACAATGTCCAAATCATTTGTTGGCTCATCGAGAATCAAGAAGTTCGGATTCTGAATTAAAACCGTACACAAGTATAAACGTTTTAATTCTCCACCGCTTAATTTTTCAACATAATCGTATTGTTTTTTAGCATCAAAAAGGAAACGCTCCAATAATTGCGAAGCTGAAATAATCTTTCCTTTTGTCAACGGAATATATTCTCCGTATTCTTTAATAATATCAATAACGCGCTGTCCCGGTTTTGGGTTAATTCCAGATTGCGTGTAATATCCAATTTTTATAGTATCTCCTTTAACAACACGTCCGCTGTCTGGCGGAATTGTTCCTGTCAAAAGATTTAAGAAAGTCGATTTTCCAGTTCCGTTTTTCCCGATAATTCCGATTCTTTCTCCTCGTTGGAAATCAAAACTGAAATTATCCAGAATAACACGGTCTTTGAATTTTTTAGAAAGTTTGTGAAGCTCAATAATCTTGCTTCCCATTCTTTCCATATTAATTTCAAGCTCAACTTTATTTTCTTTACGACGGCTTTGCGCTTTTTCTTTAATAATGTAAAAATCATCCTGACGAGATTTAGATTTGGTTGTTCTCGCTTTTGGCTGGCGGCGCATCCATTCTAATTCTTTTACAAACAAGTTTTTAGCTTTATCAATACTTGCGTTTTCAGAAGTAATTCTTTCTTCTTTTTTCTGTAAGTAATAAGAATAATTTCCTTTGTATTGGTATAATTTTCCGTTATCTAATTCGATGATTTCGTTACAAACACGTTCTAAAAAGAAACGGTCGTGCGTTACCATAAATAGCGTAATATTTTCTTTAGCAAAATAACTTTCCAGCCATTCGATCATTTCAAGATCTAAGTGGTTGGTTGGCTCATCCAAAATCAATAAATCTGGGCGATTGATTAGAATTATGGCTAATGAAAGACGCTTTTTTTGCCCTCCAGAAAGATTTTTTACTTTAAGTTTAAAGTCTTCCAGCTTTAATTTATATAAAATCTGTTTGTATTGCGTTTCAAAATCCCAAGCATTGTGCTGATCCATTGCGTCAAAAGCTTTTTGATAAGCTTCTTCGTCTGAAGGATTTTCTAAAGCTTTTTCATAAGCTTCAATTACTTTAAGTGTTTCATTGTCTGAAGCAAAAATACTTTCTTCAATCGTAAGCTCATCTTGAAGATTATTATCTTGAGAAAGAAATGCCATTCTAATTCCTTTTCTTAAAACAACTTGCCCTGTATCAGGCTCTTCCAAACCATTAATAATGCTCATAATAGTTGTTTTTCCAGAACCATTTTTTGCAATAAAAGCGATTTTTTGATCTTTATTGATTCCAAAAGAAATGTTGTCAAAAAGGACTCTTTCGCCAAATGACTTCGATATATTTTCTACAGATAAGTAATTCACTTTGTAAGTATAAGTTATAAATTATGGGTTATGAGTGTTTTCAAAAACATAACTTTCTGCAAAAGTAAACTATTATCTTGCATTTGCGAATTATTTATGGAGATACGAACTTAGAGCGGCACTCAAATCTAAATAATGAATTTGCTGCGGATTGTTTATAATTGGTTTTCGAACCAAAGATTCATTCGTAATAAAATAATGAAGTCCGTCTTTTGTCGCGATTCCTTCTACTTGATGAAAAGGAAGTTTTAAATCGATTCGTCTTTTATTTCCAGACAATAAATCCTGATTTTTAAAATCGTAAAGCAAGTATAAAAATGGTTTTCCAACTTTGGTATAGCCACACAAAACAATTAGTTTTTTGTCTTCTAAATAAGTTGCACCCGTGACCAAACCTTTGGTGTCTAATGTCGATTTTAACTTCGCAATCTGCGATCCTGATTGATTTGGAAGGACGTAAATAGCCGTTTGAGAGGATTTCCATTGTTTGGTAAACAGATAAATACTGTCTTTGGAAACTATAAAAGCTTCGCAATCAAAATCGGTTTTGTTGGGAGTTGAAGGAGATAAATCAGTTTGATCGGAATAATTGAATGAAATTGTCTCAATTTTTGGATTTTCGTCTAAAAAAGATCTTTTTTCAATTTTATGAATTTTCAAATCGCTTCTGTTTCCAGAATAATTATTGCCAAAATCTCCTATATAAATATGTGTACTGTCTTGTGAGATTTCTTCCCAATCGTGATTTGTAATTTCGGGAAGAATAATTTTCTTTTTGATTTTTCCTAAAGAATCCAAACCATAAATTGTCCTGTCGTGATCGTCGTTATGCGTCCAAAGCAAATTTTCAAAAGCAATTAATCCAGAAGTTTCTTTTATTGAATCGCTTAGGCGAAAAGAATATTCGGGCTTCATTTTCAGGTTTTTGTAGCTGCAGCTTCCGTCGTTTTTTCTAGATGACGCGTTGTAATTTTCTGCTTGCGAATCGGTACAGCCAGGAATTTGAGAATAAATGGAGGTTATGGATAAGAAGAAAAATATAATTTTTAACATGAGTGCAATATTAAGTCTGCATAAGATAAAAGTAAAGTTTTAAATAATAGAATGAATAAGTAATTAAAAAATATAATTTAAATGTTATTTTGCAGCACTTTTATTATAAAAGTCTTTTTTATTCCTTTGAATAAGATTTCGCCTCATCATGAAAATTCTACAGAAATTAGCGCACTTTCGAATTTCACGTTATTATAAACTTTTGTTTGTAGTAGTTGATGTTATTCTGTTGAATTTTGCTACAATATTATCAGCATTGGCAAGGTTTGGGAATTTGGATAAATTATTGTCTAAAGAAGAAAAAACAATTTCGCTTTTGGCCATTTTAATATGGGTGGCGCTATTACTTCAAAAAGATTCCAATCGCAGCGTGAGGGTTGAACCAATAGAATCGATATTATGGAGAACCATTAAAAAGATTTCAATTCACGCCGCTTTAGTTTCCATATTTGTCGTTTATCTAAAATATACAGATATTTCTAGGCTCCGCTTAGTGTATTTCTACATGATATTTTTTGGATTGCTGATGTTTTCGCGATATTTCTCTATGAAGCTTTTAAAATATGTTCGAGCACAAGGATATAATTTTAAAACTTTTATAATTGTTGGAGTAAACGAATCTGGAGAAAAAATTAGAAGAGTATTAGCGAAAGATTTAACCTTCGGATATCGATTTTTAGGTTTTTTTGATGAAAAAAAGGATCAAGAAATTGTAGATCCAGCTCTTATTATTGGACAGTTTGAAGATATCGAAACCTTTTTAAATGATAATGAAATAGATGAAATGTACGTTGCTTTGCATATTGATAACATCGAAATCATTAACAAATTGACGAAAATCTGCGAGCAAAAAATGGTTCGAATCAAATTTATTCCAGATTTTCAGTTGTATACAAAAGCAAGTAAAGTAGAAGTTGCCTTTTATGAAAATACTCCTGTATTAATGTTTCGTCCAGAACCTTTAGAATTTGCTTCAAATCGACTTATAAAAAAGGTTTTTGATGTTTGTTTTTCTGGGTTGGTCATCTTGCTTATTTTTCCTTGGCTGTTTCCGATTATCATGATTATTATAAAATTAGAATCGAAAGGGCCTGTATTTTTCAGACAAGAAAGATCAGGAAGAGATAACAGATCGTTTGTATGCCTCAAATTCAGAAGCATGCATGTCAACGGACTTGCTCATAATAAACAAGCGGAAAAAGGCGATAGCCGTATAACCAAATTTGGAGCTTTTATTCGTAAAACAAGTATCGATGAATTGCCTCAGTTTTTTAATGTTTTTTGGGGAGACATGTCGGTAGTGGGACCAAGACCGCATATGGTTAATCTTGCTAAAGAATATAGCGATCTTATTAGTCATTATTTAGTGCGCCAATATGCTAAACCAGGAATTACAGGTTGGGCGCAGGTAAATGGTTTTAGGGGAGAAACTAAAGTTTTGAGCGATATGGAAAACCGAGTAGAATACGATATTTGGTATATCGAAAACTGGAGTTTTTTGCTGGATATTAAGATTATTGTAAAAACAGTAATCAATATTTTTAAAGGAGAAGAAAACGCTTATTAAGCCTTTTAAAGTTTGAAAAATTGATTATTACTAATTACTTCCTTCAAAGATTCAAGATTTTTAATTTTTATTTTTTCGTCAAAAGCTTCGATGTGTTTTTTATGATGAACATCAGTTCCGCAAAAAGTGTACATTCCTTTCGCTAAAAGTTCGTCAGTAGCTTTGGCAATTTTAGATCCATAATATTCTACTGTAGAAAGCAAATTCAATTGGAAAAGGCAACCCGCATTTTTTAATTTTTCATATTCTGAAAACTTGTTGTGGTAAAAAACATAACGTTCAGGATGAGCTAAAACAGGAATATAGCCAGCCAACTGTATTTCAAAAATGGTTTTATAAATGTTTAAAGGAGCATTTTGATAAGACATTTCGACTAAGATATAATTGTCTTTTAAGGTCAGAAGTTTTTCTTCTTTAAGATGATTTTCAAACCAGCTATCAATAAAATATTCTGCCGCAGCCTGAACAGGCATTTTAATTTTATTTTCTTCTAATGCGTTTTGAGTTTCCTTAAGTTTAGCTTCAATAATTTCAGGAGAATTATGCCATACATGACTAATATGTGGAGACGTAATGATTTGAGAAACTCCTAAGTTTTGCAAAGAAGAAACTAGCTCAACTGATTTTTTAATGTTGCGTGCTCCATCATCAATTCCTGGTAAAACATGAGAATGAATGTCTACAAAACTTCCGTCAAGAAGTTCTTTTAATATAGGTTTTGATTTGAGAAATGATAACATGAAACAAAAATGTATAAATCAGTTTTATAACGCGCAAAAGTAATCTAGAATTTGTAACAAGACATTTTAGAATTATGTTATATTTGATTTTTAGTAAAAAAGTAAAAAATTATGAAAATAAAAGAGAATCTGTTTAATCAGCGTATTATTTCTATTGATGCTTTGCGTGGAATTACCATTTTTGTAATGATTTTTGTAAATGAATTGGCAAGTATTCAAAAAGTTCCGCAATGGATGAAGCACATGCCTGCAGATGCAGATGCTATGACTTTTGTCGATTTAGTTTTTCCTGCTTTTTTATTCATTGTCGGGATGTCTGTTCCATTCGCTTTTAATGCAAGATTGATAAAAGGAGACAGCCCGAAAACAATCTGGACGCATACTTTAAAAAGAGCCATTGCACTTATCGTAATTGGTGTTTTTATGGTCAATGCCGAATATGGTTACGATGCTTCTAAAATGATAATTACACCTGTACTTTGGGCACTTTTGGCATATATAATGCCAATTCCGATTTGGAATAAATACTCGAAAGATTTTCCTCTTTGGTTAAAAAATGTACTTCAATACGGAGGAATTCTAGTTCTTATAACACTTTATTTTTTATATATCCAAGATACTGGAGAAAGAGGAATGACGCCAAAATGGTGGGGAATTCTAGGTTTAATCGGTTGGGCGTATCTTTTTACGGTAATTTATTATTGGCTAGTTTCAGGAAACTTATGGGCAATGATTGCGTTTTTAGTTTTTTCAGTCGCAATGAATTCTCTTAATTTAATCGAAATCTCTTTTGTTCATAATACTTCTTGGTTAAGTTTTATAGCTGGTCATCTTACGCACGCATCTTTAACTTCAGCCGGAATTGTGATTTCGCTATTGTTTTTTGATCGAAAAATAAGTTCCAAAATCAACTGGCCTGTAATTGGTTTTATTGCACTTTTTACGATAACAGCCATTTTACTTCGTCCGTATTTTGGAATTTCAAAAATAAAAGGCACACCTTCATGGACAATGTTTTCAGCGGCAATTTGTACTGTTTTATTCTATTTCTTGTATTGGCTGATGGAAGTTAAAAAACAAACCAAATGGAGTGAATTTTTCATGCCAGCTGCGGCAAATCCGTTATTGATTTATATTTTGCCGGGCGTTATTTATTATTTCTGTAAGCTTATAAACTTCCATATTATTCCAGGATATTTTAGAGTAGGAGTTCCGGGAATTCTATGGTCTCTACTATTTTCGATCATTATGCTTTTCGTAATGAAAATCTTGAATAGATATAAAATTCAGTTGCATCTTTAAGGTTTTAGTTTTCAGTCGCAGTCTCAGTTTGCCAACTGAGACTGCGACTGAAGACCAAAAAAATATTCGTACAAAAAAAGATTGTTATTCTTTATAAAATTCTAAATTTGTAAGAGACGGTTTTTAAAATATTGTGCGTGAATAGTTTAAAAATTAAATACATCTTAATTTTACTTTTAGTAGGATCATTTTGTCAAGCTCAAAATGACAGTACAGACGTGGGTACTCGAGATATTTTAGATGTTATTCACAGAATTTTTGACAAGCAAGATACCATTCGTCCAGAAAGAAAAAAGAAGCTAACTTTTTCTTTATTGCCTGTTCCTGTTGGAGTTAACTCAAGTACGGGTTTGGTTGTTTCTTTTTTGACTACTTTTTATTTGGGTGACCCCGAAACGACCAGAATGTCTCAGGTTACTTTTTCGCCTTATTTTAGTTTTAGCAAACAATTTGTTTTTCCGATCCAGTCTTATATTTATTCGAAGGATAATAAATGGAGTCTTATTGGCGATTATCGCTACATGATTTATCCGCAGCTCACGTATGGTTTGGGTGAGCATGATTCTAAAGAAGAAATGTCAACGCTCGATTACCAACAGTGGCGTTTTTATCAGTTTATAACGAGGCAGGTTGTTGGAAATTATCGTTTGGGAGTTGGTTTTCTTTTAGATAATTATAAAAACATTTCTGAGGAATCTTATATAGAGGGAGAAACCGATTATTACCAATATATGAACGGTGATTTCTCTAACGAAACTTCGTTTGGTTTTGCGTTGCAAGGACTTTACGATTCGAGAGAAAATATCATTAATCCAGAAAAAGGTTTGTATATCGAAGCCGATTTTCGAATAAATACGAGCGGAGTAGAAGGTGACAAATGGCAATCCTTATATTTTGATGCGAGAAAATACCATTCTTTCAGTAAAACCAAACATCGGGTTTGGGCCTCTAGAGCTTTTTATTGGTCAACCTTTGGCGGAAAACCTCATTATTTAGATTTGCCAAGTATTGGTTGGGATCGCGAAGGAAAAACGGGACGTGGATTTACAAAAAATAGATACAGAAGCAACGCTTTGGTTTATTTTGAAACTGAATACAGAACCGATATAAGCCGAAACGGTTTTTTTGGAGCTGTTTTTTTTACCAATGTTTCTTCGGTTTCAAAAATAGATACCTACCAATTTAAAAAATGGAATCCTGCTGTTGGAACTGGAATTCGAATTAAATGGAACAAAAGAAATGGCAGTAATTTGGCGTTAGATTACGGAATTAGTAAAAACGATTGGTCACTTCGTTTGGGGTTATCAGAAAATTTCTAACTTCGGCCAAAATCTACAGAACCAATTATTCATGCAGTTATCGGTTGTTATTTTAAATTACAATGTGCGTTACTTTCTAGAACAATGCGTTTTAAGCGTTCAGGAAGCAATTGCAGCAATCGATGCCGAAATTATTGTGATTGATAACAATTCATCAGACGAAAGTGTTTTGATGATGAAAGAGAAATTTCCCGACGTAAAACTGATTGAAAACAAAGAGAATTTTGGTTTTCCAAAAGGCAATAATATTGGTGTTCGTCAAGCGAAAGGGAAGTACATTTGTATTTTAAATCCTGATACCGTTGTTGCTGAAGATACTTTTACAAAGATTCTGGCTTTCGCCGAAAGGCAAAACAATCTCGGAATTATTGGCTGTAAATTAATTGACGGAACAGGAAAATTTCTTCCAGAAAGTAAACGTGGTATTCCAACGCCTTGGGTTGCCTTCACAAAAATTTTCGGATTGTATAAAATCTTTCCCAAAACCAAACTTTTCAATCAATATTACGCACAGCATTTAAACGATAATGAAACTGGAAAAGTTGATATTCTCGTTGGTGCTTTTATGTTTTTAGAAAGAAAACTGTACGAAGATTTAAATGGTTTTGATGAAGATTGTTTTATGTATGCCGATGACATCGATTTGTCATATCGTGCGCTGCAAAAGCAAAAAAGCAATTATTACTTTCACGAAACCACTGTTTTACATTATAAAGGAGAAAGTACAATAAAAGACGAAAAATATATGATGCGCTTTCAAGAAGCGATGAATTTCTTTTATAAGAAGCATTTCAAGAAATCATTATTCTTTAGTTTTTTCATTCAAATCGGAACTTGTTTTTTTTCTTTTGTGAAAATGTTCCAAGGTAAAACGAGAATAAAACCGAATCCAGAATCGTATGTTTTTTATTCTTTAAATGAAGATTTGTCTCAAAAATTAGCTTTAACTTTAAAAAATAAAGTCCGCTTTTTAAAAATCCCGAAAGAAAAAATGGTAAATTCGTGCCTGATTTTTAAGGGAAAAAAGGTCGAAATCATTTTGGATAATCAATACATTTCATTCAAAAAATGTATCGAAATCATAGAAACTATTAAAGATAAGAGTATTACTTTTAAAATTTTACCAAAAAACACCCGTTTTATTATTGGAAGTAATTCTAGAAATGATAGGGGGCAAATTGTAAAAATCGAGTAAAAAATTATATTAAATGAAATTTATGTTTAAAATATTCATTAATTTCGCAATATGAAAATCAAAAACATCTTTTAGATTAACAATATGGCAAGATTTGAATTAAAGCTTCCTAAAATGGGAGAAAGTGTCGCTGAAGCAACCATTACAAACTGGTTGAAAGAGGTTGGAGACAAAATTGAGGCTGATGAAGCCGTACTCGAAATTGCAACAGATAAAGTTGACAGTGAAGTGCCTAGCGAAGTATCAGGGATTTTAGTTGAGCAATTGTTTGGTAAAGATGATTTAGTGCAAGTAGGGCAAACTATTGCAATTATTGAAACTGAAGGAGGCGATGCGCCAACTGCAGGAACAAATAATGCTGAAGAAGTTGCAGCTCCTGCTGAAGTTGCTGAAATTGAAAAAACAATTGAAGCAGTTAAAGAAACTGTAACAACTTCTCAAGATTTCTCAAGTTCTGATAAATTCTTTTCTCCATTGGTAAAAAATATTGCAAAAGAAGAAGGAGTTTCTCTAAACGAACTTGAAAATATTGCGGGTTCTGGAAAAGACGGACGCGTAACAAAAGAAGATATTTTAAAATATGTAGAAGACCGCAAGTCAGGTGCTGTTCAAGTTCCTCAAGCAGTTGAAGCAGCTCCGAAAGTGGTTGTAGAAACTCCAAAAGTGGAAACTCCAAAAGTTGAAGCTCCAAAGGCAGTTGAACCAGTTGCTCAGAAAAGCCAGCAAGCAGTTCCTGTTTCTGTAAATGGTGGAGATGAAATTATTGAAATGGACAGAATGCGTAAACTGATTTCAGGTTACATGGTTGCTTCGGTTCAGACTTCTGCTCACGTACAATCTTTTATAGAAGTAGATGTAACAAATATTGTAAAATGGAGAGATAAAGTAAAAGCAGCTTTCGAAAAAAGAGAAGGCGAGAAATTGACTTTTACTCCAATTATGATGGAAGCTGTTGCGAAAGCTTTAAAAGATTTCCCAGGAATGAACATTTCTGTAGATGGAGATTATATCATTAAAAAGAAAAATATCAATTTAGGAATGGCAGCAGCATTGCCAAACGGAAATTTAATTGTTCCTGTAATTAAAAATGCAGATCAGTTGAATTTGGTTGGAATGGCAAAAGCGGTTAACGATTTAGGAAACCGTGCAAAAGCTGGAAAACTAAAACCAGACGATACACAAGGTGGAACTTACACTGTAACAAACGTTGGTACTTTTGGAAGTGTTTTCGGAACGCCAATTATCAATCAGCCTCAAGTTGGTATTCTAGCGCTTGGAGCAATTCGTAAAGTTCCTGCGGTTATCGAAACTCCAGAAGGAGATTTTATCGGAATCCGTCAGAAAATGTTCTTGTCTCACTCTTATGATCATAGAGTTGTTGATGGAGCATTAGGAGGAAGTTTTGTGAAAAGAGTCGCAGAATATTTAGAAGCTTTTGATGTAGATAGAGATTTCTAAAATCAATAAATAAAGGAATTCAAATCCGATAGGTTTTAAAACTTATCGGATTTTTTGTTTTGTAAGAAAAGAATTAAGTGGAAATGCGTAATCTTGCTTAAGGCCTATTTTGGAAAAGTTAAAATCACGATTTGAAAGCTTTTTTCGACAAAAAAAATCAGAATAAGGGAAGATATTCGGCTTTAAAAATTACATTTGTAAACTTATAAAAATTAGAAATGGAATTAAAACTAAACAAACCAATTTGCTTTTTTGATCTCGAAACAACGGGAATTGATATCGGTAAAGATAGAATCGTAGAAATTTCAATATTCAAAGTTTTTCCTAACGGAAACAAAGAAAGTAAAACTTGGTTGGTTAATCCGACAATTCCAATTCCTCCGCAGACAACTGCAGTTCATGGCATCACAGACGAAAAAGTGGCCAACGAACCAACTTTCGCAGAACTTGCTCCGCACATTCATAACATGATTAAAGACAGTGATCTTGGTGGTTTTAACTCAGATCGTTTTGATATTCCGCTTCTGGCAGAAGAATTGCTTCGTGCTGGTGTCGATTTTGATATGAAAAACAAGGTTTCTGTAGATGTGCAGACTATTTTCCATAAAATGGAAGAGCGTACTTTGAGTGCGGCTTTAAAATTTTATTGCGGAAAAACTTTAGACAACGCGCATTCGGCAGAAGCAGATACAATGGCAACTTACGAGATTTTAAAAGCGCAGTTGGATCGTTACCCAGAATTGGAGAACGATATGAAATCATTGTCTGAATTTACAACTCGTAAAAAAATCGCTGATTTTGCTGGAATGATCGCTTTTGATAAAGATGACGAAGAAATTTTTACTTTTGGAAAACATAAAGGTGCAAAAGTGGAGAAAGTTCTAGAGACAGAACCAGGATATTTCAGCTGGATTCAAAATGCTGATTTTCCTTTGTACACCAAAAAAGTTTTGACAGCAATTAAATTAAGAAAATTAAACACAAAATAAGTTTTCAGTCGCAGTGGCAGTATTCAGTTTAAGTTGAGGCTGTTTAATTGTTTTGCGGACTGTGACTGAAAACTGTGACTGAAAACTAATAGAATGAAAATTATCTGTGTCGGCAGGAATTATGCCAATCATATAGAAGAATTGAAAAACGAGCGTCCAAGTGAGCCGGTTGTTTTTATGAAACCTGATTCTGCGGTTTTGTTGAAACAGCATCCGTTTGTTATTCCAGAATTTTCTGAAGATGTTCATCATGAAGTTGAGATAATCGTAAAGATTAATAAAGTTGGAAAGTATATTGAGCCAAAATTTGCTCATAAATACTACGATGAAATTAGTGTCGGAATCGATTTTACAGCACGAGATCTTCAAAGTAAATTAAAAGAAAAAGGACTTCCGTGGGAAAAAGCCAAGGCATTTGACGGTTCTGCGGTTATTGGTGATTTTTTACCAAAAACTGATTTTGTTTCTATGGAAAATCTTAATTTTGAATTAAGAAGCAATTCAGAAACGGTTCAAAAAGGAAACTCAAGTATGATGCTTTGGAAAATAGATGAATTAATCGCTCATGTATCTCAGTTTTTTACATTAAAAATTGGAGATATTATTTTTACAGGAACGCCGGCTGGTGTTGCGGCTGTAAAACCAAATGATGTTTTAGAAGGCTTTTTAGAAGATAAAAAATTATTCAGAATACAAGTAAAATAATGGCTTTAAAATACAACCTTTCGAAAGTCTATGCGCTTTCAGATAACGATCCTGAATTTGTAAATCAGATTTTGACTTTATTTGTTACAGAAGTACCAGAAGATTTGAAACAAATTAAAGAAGGAATAAAAAAGAAGGATCATAAATACGCTTATTCGTACGCACACAAAATAAAGCCAACATTAGATTTAATGGGATTAAATGTGGCTTTTGAAGAAATCTTGCAAGTAGAAGCGTGGACAAAAGCAGAAGGCAAGAAAAAAGATATTATCGAAACTTTTAAAAGTATCAAGGTACAAGTAAAAGAAGCGATTAAAGAAATAAAAAAAGACTTTGATCTTTAAATATAAAATTTGACTTATTCCTGATTTGTTTGAATCAAGGAATAAGTCAAAATCATTTTTTGAATTTTGTAAACGGCTTATAGTTTGTAAAAGTCGTTCGTACCTTCCTCCAAGACAAAATTTAAATTTTCTACTTATAAATTACAAGCTTGCTTAATGTAGGCAAAATATATTTTACAATATGAAAGCAGCAATTATTACAATTGGAGATGAAATCTTAATTGGGCAAATCGTTGACACAAATTCGGCTTTTATAGCTAAATCTCTTGATAGAATTGGAGTTGAGGTAGCAGAAATGTTATCGATAAGCGATGATAAAAAACATATTTTAGATACTTTTTCGCAATTGCAAAACAGAGTAGATGTTGTAATTGTAACTGGCGGATTAGGTCCGACGAAAGATGATGTTACAAAGAAGACATTCTGCGAATACTTTAACGATGAGTTGGTTGTAGATCAAAAAGTTTTGGCACATGTGACAGAATTGATTGAAGGTTTTTACAAAAGACCAATTTCTCAACTGAACAAAGACCAAGCTCTCGTTCCGTCAACTTGTACAGTACTGCATAATAAAGTAGGTACAGCGCCAGGAATGTGGATGAAAAAAGAAAATACCGTTTTTATTTCGCTTCCGGGAGTTCCTTACGAAATGAAATATTTGGTTGAAGAAGAAATAATTCCAAAAATTGTTCGCGAATACAAACGCCCTTATATTATCCATAAAACGATTTTGACTTACGGTCAAGGCGAAAGTTTAGTTGCAGAGCGTATTGAGCAATGGGAAAATAATCTTCCAGAATTTATAAAACTGGCGTATCTGCCAAATCCAGGACGAGTTCGTTTGCGTTTAACCGCTCGCGGAACTAATAAAGAGGAATTAGAAGAGGCGATTGAATCGAATGTGAAATCATTAGACGCGATAATTCACGATATAATTGTAGGTTACGAAGAAAACGAAACAATAGAAGCCGTAATTGGCAAATTGCTTTCTAAGCAAAATAAAACCATCTCAACAGCAGAAAGTTGCACAGGAGGTAGAATTGCTTCTCTGTTGTCGGCTATTCCGGGGTCGTCAAGTTATTTTAAAGGAAGCGTTGTTTCTTATGCAACCGAAGCAAAAGTTAATGTTTTGGGAATTTCGCAAAATTTAATTGATGAATTTTCTGTTGTAAGTGCTGAGGTCGCATCGGCTATGGCTTTGAGTGTTAAAGATTTGCTGAAAACCGACTATGCGCTTGCTACCACAGGCAATGCAGGCCCGTCAAAAGGAGATTCTGATGCGGAAATAGGTACAGTTTTCATTGCTTTGGCAACGCCAGAAGGAGTGATTGTAGAAGAATTTAACTTCGGACAACCGCGTGAAAAAGTGATAGATAGGGCATCAGTTAAGAGTTTAGAAATATTACAGAAAGAAATTTTAAAAATTGTGCAATAATTTTTTGCACCAATGGTTTATTTTTCTTTTCTTTGCACCCTGATTTTGAATAACGATAAAAGATAAGTATAATGTCAAGAGTTTGTGACCTTACAGGTAAAAGAGCGATGGTAGGAAATAACGTTTCTCACGCTATGAACAAAACTAAGAGAAAGTTTTCTGTAAACTTAGTTAAAAAGCGTTTTTATCTTCCAGAAGAAGATAGATGGATTACTCTTAGAGTAGCAGCATCTACGATAAAAACAATTAATAAAAATGGAATCACTGCTGTTTTGAAAAAAGCACAGTCAGAAGGATTTATCAAATAATCTTTTCCTAAATAAATATATAGCAAGATGGCAAAGAAAGGTAATAGAATCCAAGTAATTTTAGAATGTACTGAGCACAAAACTTCTGGTGTTCCAGGTACTTCTAGATATATTACAACTAAGAACAAAAAAAACACTCCAGATAGATTAGAGATTAAAAAATTTAATCCAATCTTAAAAAGAGTAACTGTTCACAAAGAAATTAAGTAATAATTAGAGATTTTGTTTAAATCTCAAATGGTTTTTCATTTGAAGATTTAATGAATTTCAAATAACATTTGAATCATGGCAAAGAAAACCGTAGCATCGTTACAAACATCTTCTAAGAGATTATCAAAAGCCATCAAAATGGTAAAATCTCCTAAAACTGGTGCATATACATTCGTAGAATCTATTATGGCTCCTGAAGAAGTTGATGAATTCTTGAAAAAGAAATAATTAACTATTACAATATATAGAAAAGCTACTTTCATTCGGAAGTAGCTTTTTTATTACCTATATTTGTCTAAGAATTTAAAGAATCGTAACAATTGGCCTTTTTTTGAAAAACAATTGCGCTTTCTTTAAAGATTTTGATTTCTAGTGTGAAAATCGAGAAATCAAGTAAATCTAAATAATCTACAAAAAATGAGTTTTTTTAAAAAATTATTCTCTACCGAAAAAAAAGAGACTTTAGACAAAGGTCTTGAAAAAACGAAAACTACTTTTTTCTCGAAGTTAAGTAAGGCCGTTGCAGGGAAATCTAAAGTTGATGATGATGTTTTAGATGATCTGGAAGAAGTTCTTGTAGCTTCGGATGTTGGAGTAAATACTACTTTAAAAATTATTTCAAGAATTGAAAAACGTGTTGCTGAAGACAAATATCTAGGGACAGAAGAGTTAAATCAAATTCTTCGTGATGAAATTGGTGCTTTATTGTCTGAAACAAATACAGGCGAAGCAACAGAATTTGAAATTCCGAAAGATAAAAAGCCTTACGTTTTAATGGTTGTTGGAGTGAATGGAGTAGGGAAAACTACAACAATCGGTAAATTGGCTTATCAGTTTAAGAAAGCGGGTCATAAAGTGGTTTTGGGTGCGGCAGATACATTCCGTGCTGCAGCGATTGATCAGTTGCAAGTTTGGGCAGACCGTGTAAACGTGCCAATTGTAAGACAAAATATGGGAAGTGATCCTGCTTCTGTAGCTTTTGATACCTTGCAATCTGCAGTGGCTCAAAATGCAGACGTTGTGATTATTGATACTGCTGGTCGTCTTCATAATAAAATTAACTTAATGAATGAGTTGACTAAAGTAAAACGTGTAATGCAGAAAGTGGTTGCTGATGCGCCTCACGATGTGCTTTTGGTTTTAGATGGTTCTACAGGTCAAAACGCTTTTGAGCAAGCAAAACAGTTTACAGCAGCGACTGAAGTTACTTCTCTTGCCGTTACTAAATTGGACGGAACTGCAAAAGGTGGAGTTGTGATTGGTATTTCAGATCAATTTCAAATTCCTGTAAAATATATTGGTGTTGGCGAAGGAATTGAAGATTTGCAAGTCTTCAATAAATATGAATTTGTTGACAGCTTCTTTAAATAATTAATAATGAAAAATATATCAGCTATTACATTCTATTTTGCTAGTGTAGTGTGTTTTGTTTTTGCACACTTATTGAAAGCTAGTAATCTTTCGGTATACTACGTTTTGTTGGTGGCTGGAATTATTTTATTCTTTTTAGGAGTTCTTAAAAGAATAAAAACGAATCGATAATTTATTTCCGAAAATATATTGAGTTTTAGGCAAGAAGTTTTTTGCTTAAAACTCATTTTTTTTAGGTATTATTAATCTCATTTTGTTCGATATTTTTTATTTCTTTTGATGATTATAAGACTATCTTTGTAGTCCGAGAAAAATTTCTTTTGAAAACGAGAACCCTAGCCCTGATGGGAGCGGCATCCTTTTGCTTTTTTCTTTAAAAAGCAAAAGATACAGCGGACAGCAGGAATCAGCTCCTAATTCTTCGACTTCATTCAAATTAAAAAGAATAAATTTTAATAACTTTATTTATGAAAAACACTTTTATAGTTTTGTTTTGTTCGCTTTTGTTTGTGAGCTGCAAACAGGAAGTAAAACCTGCAGATATTGCTAAGTTAAATGGCTATTGGGAAATTGAAAAAGTGGTTTTTGAGAAAGGTGAAGAGAAGGAATATAAAATGAACGAGACTTTTGATTTTTTTGAAATCAAAAATAACAAAGGTGTTCGAACGAAGGTAATGCCGCAGTTTGACGGTACGTTTTTAACAACGGATACTTTTGAAAATGTGTCAGTTCGTTTTGCTGGAGAACAAGTTTTCTTAGATTACAAAACGAAGTATGCAAAATGGAGCGAGGAAATTATTTCTCTTTCTGATGACAAATTGGTGGTTAAAAATCCGCAAAAAATAGAATATCATTATAAAAAAGCTGGACCTGTAAATCTTCTGAACGATGGCGAAAAGACTAAATAACGAAAGTACGATTAGTGCTGTTTTACAGCAGATTATTCAAGTGAATAAATTACAGCCAGGCATGGATCAAATTGATGTGCGTGATGCTTGGAAAAATCTTATGGGAAGTGGTGTAAACACTTATACGAGAAATGTTGTCTTGAAAGGCAGTACGCTTTACGTAGAATTGGGATCTTCTGTTTTACGTGAAGAATTAACTCACGGAAAATATAAGATTGTAAAAATGATCAATGAAGAACTAGGGCGCGAGGTGGTGAAGGATGTTGTTTTGCGATAGTTTTTAGTCGCAGTCGCAGTCGCAGTCGCAGTCGCAGTCGCAGTCGCAGTCGCAGTCGCAGTCGCAGTCGCAGTCGCAGTTTGATGATAAAAAAAATCCTGTTTGTATAACAAACAGGATTTTTTTATGTATTCAATCACTAAAAAACTGTGACTGAGACTGGATACTAATTAAAATTGCTCTCTTCCTGCGAAGTGGAATGCGCTTTCGATAGCAGCGTTTTCGTCGCTATCAGATCCGTGAACTGCATTTTCTCCGATTGAAGTAGCATATGCTTTACGAATAGTTCCTTCAGCAGCTTCAGCTGGGTTTGTAGCGCCAATTAAAGTTCTGAAATCTTCTACTGCGTTGTCTTTTTCTAAAATAGCAGCAACAATTGGTCCGCGAGACATGAATTCAACTAATTCTCCGTAGAAAGGTCTTTCTGCGTGAACTGCGTAGAATGCTTTAGCATCAGCTACAGTTAATTGAGTTAATTTTAATGAAACGATTTTGAAACCACCATTAGTAATCATTGCTAAGATATTCCCGATGTGTCCGTTTGCAACAGCATCTGGTTTAATCATTGTAAAAGTTCTATTTGTTGCCATTTTATATTTTATTAAATTTTGTGCAAAAGTATACTTTTTTTATGAATTGATTTTAATAAATTCATAATTAAAACAGTTTAGAATGGTTTTTAGGACGATATTTTTAAAACCATATAAACCATATAAGTTCATTTTAGAAAATGTGCCAGATTCGCACGATGCTTTTGTGCTCAATTATTTAAATGAACTTATATGTCTTATATGGTGGAAAAAAATTATACTTTAAAAATTAGTTTATTTCTGTAGAATATCCATAATATGAATGTCCAGATTGCAACGTATGTCAATGCGCCTGCTAAAGAGGCTGTCATTGGGTTGCTGAAAAATGGTGCAATTCCGAAACGGTATAGATAATCTAATGAATTGATTTGTTCTCCAGCAAGTAATGGATGCTGAAAATGAATCATTACCAAAGCTTGTGGAATAATCTGCGAAGCGAAGAAAACAATCATCGGATTTACTCCCCAAATGACAAATAGCTTAAAGCCTTTTTTGTATTCCTTAATGTCAATGATATAATATAAAAAGGTTAAACAAACAGTTGCTAATCCTGTTGTATATAAAACATAACTACTTGTCCAAATTGATTTGTTTATAGGCAAAACTAAATCCCAAATTAATCCGAAAAAGATAAGAACCGTGCCAATTCTGCCCATTGTAAAGGCTTTTTGGATTTTGCTTATATTAAGCAATAAAATCTGGCCGATAAATAAACCGATAATTCCGTTTACGATTGATGGCAGTGTGCTTAAAAGTCCTTCTGGATCCCAAGTGTTGGTTTCGTGATACATATGTCCTTTTAGAAAAATGCTGTCAATCCAAGCTGCTAAATTGGTGCCTCTTTCTAAATTAGCTTCTCCAAACCCAGGAACAGGAATTAAAGTCATTACAGCCCAATATCCTAAAAGTAAAACAGCTCCTGTAATAATTTGAGTTTTTCGTGACGTTTTCAAATACAAAAGTGAAACCACAAAATATACGACTGCAATGCGTTGTAATACACCAGGAAGACGAACATCTTGATAATTTTCGAATCCGCCGTAGGCTAAAATGAGATAAATGGCTAGAATGCTAAAAGCGAAAATGTTTTTTAAACGTGTACTGAAATTGCCCATTAAAGCATAACCAACCGCAAAAGTGATAATTAATCTCCCAATTAAAAGTGGAATTCCGTCTAATCCGAAAAGTTGGATTTTTCCAAAGAAATTAAAGAAAATACCCAAAGAGAACATTCTTAAAGAACGAATCAGAATTTTGTTGAATGTTGTTTCGTCGTACTTTTTGTCTGGCATTGCAAGCGGTACTGCAACTCCCATCATAAAAATGAAAAATGGAAATACAAGATCGGTTGGTGTACAGCCATTCCAATGCGCGTGTAAAAGCGGCGGATAAACATTTCCCCAATCACCGGGATTGTTTACAATAGTCATCAATAGAATTGTCAGTCCGCGAAAGACATCAAGCGAAATTAGGCGTTCTCTTACCATTAGGTTAGTTAGTTAATAGGTTATAAAATATAATTCTATTTGGTTTGAGAGAGCGATGATCTAGGAAATGTGCTGGTTATTTGTTCCTAAATCATCACTTTTATAATTTCTAAAGATAATTATTTTAGATTATTATGATATCAAAATTGTGTTCTAAAGGTTTTAATTTTTGAATTAAAAGCGGAATCAATTGTTCTCCTTTTTCTAAATAAAATTCAGAAAAATTGGCTTGACGTTCTTGAAGGCTATTATTTGGAAATAATTCACATTGCAAATCTGTAACACGTTCCAATTGATCTGCCAGTTTTCTTTTTTGTGCTTTTAATAAACGTTTCTCTAGATTTTCTAGACCTTTCTTTTGTTTTACTTCTTGTGCTTTTACAGCCCCAGAAAAAGATTTATCGGTCTTTTCAGCCAATTCAAAAAGATAAGCAAACTGTTTTTCAAGTGCTTCTCTTTGTGGAGTCAAATCGATTGGAAACGGAGAAAGTTTATGTGTAATTTCATTAACCAAATTATCGGATTTGCTGAATAAATCTTTCCAAGTTAAATTCAAATTATCGGCTTTTTTAACTTGTTTTTCAGTTGCTAAAAGAACTGAATTTCGAACCAATAATATCGGGAAAGTGATATTTACAGCTTCAAAGAAAGCTTTCAATTCTAGCCAATAAGCAATTTCTCCGCCTCCGCCAATGTAGCAAAGATTTGGAAGGATAATTTCCTGATACAACGGACGCATAATCACGTTCGGACTGAATTTTTCAGGATTGCTTTCTAGTAATTTGAAAATTTCATCTTTTGAAAATGAGATTTTTGTGTTGTTTACAAAGTATTTGTCATTTTCAAAAATGATTCTTTCGCGAAGTTTATCTTCGATATAAAATAAATTAATCTCACGCGGATTTACCTGAACCGTATAATCTGAAAGTTTTTCAATTGATTTCTGAACTTCTTTAAACGAAGTTTGACTTTCTAGTTCTTCTTTCACAAACGGAATAAAAGCGCGTTTCAAATCAGCATCGTCCGCATCTATAATTACTAAGCCGTAATTTGCGAAAAGCGTGTTGGCTAAATAACGAGTCGCATCAGCTAGAGTTGAATGTTTTAAATAAGCATCTTCAAAAAGCTTTTTAAGCGAATTAGCATTTGTGCTTGAACCTAATTCCTGAGAATAAATTTCAAATAAATCTTCTAAACCTTCAGTTGAAAGTCTTCCGACAGGTCCCGTGCTTTCAGCATTCCAACGGATTTTTTTTCCTTTAAAATTAAAATAATTAATTTCTTCAAAATCGTGATCCTCGGTAGCCATCCAATAAACTGGAACGAAATTGTACGAAGGATATTTCGACTTTAATTCTTTAGTTAAATTAATCGTAGAAATGATTTTATATAAAAAATACAGCGGTCCGCTAAATAGATTTAACTGATGTCCAGTTGTAATTGTAAATGTATTTTCGAGTGCTAAAAGCGAGATGTTTTGCTTGGTTAAATCTGAAGCTTCAATATTTTGATATTGCTTTTGCAACGTTTCAACCAATGCAGTTCTATTATTATGATCAAAATTAGCCGATTTTTCAGCTATTTGTTTTTCGAAATTTTCTAGGCTTGGAAAATTATTGTACAGCGGTTTTAACTCTGGTTTTTGATCTAAATAATCTTGCATTAATTTAGAGAAATATCCAGAAGATTGAAAGCTGATACAGTCGGTAGGCATAATTTTAAATTTATTTTTGACAGCTGTAAATTTAATGAAAATATATAGTTTAAAACGCTATTAACAATTGCTTAAGAATTGATTTTTAATTTTTATTTTAAAATGCCTACAATCAGGTTTTTATATTGAATTAGAATTCGTTGTTTTTAAATGGAAAACACATTGAATTTGTTAAAAAACGGGAAGTGTTTTAAAACTAATTCTCTTAAATATGAATTATTAATAATGAAACTATATTTTTGTAATCAAAAAAAAAGTTATATCCGTTTTACATGAAAACTAACCCAAATAAAAAGAACTCTTTAAAACACGTTCTTTTTGGAAGCCTTATTGGCACCACAATCGAATTTTTTGATTTTTATATTTATGCCAATGCTGCGGTTTTGGTTTTTCCTCAATTATTTTTCCCTAGTGCAGATTCAACAATGGCGACTCTGGAATCTTTAGCAACTTTTTCTATTGCCTTTTTATCACGACCATTAGGTTCTGCATTTTTTGGCCATTATGGAGATAAGATCGGACGTAAATTTACTCTTGTTGCCGCTTTATTGACGATGGGAATCTCGACCGTAACAATTGGATTTTTACCAAGTTATGCCAGTATTGGTGTGGCGGCGCCTTTATTATTAATGCTTTGCCGATTCGGACAAGGTGTTGGTCTAGGAGGCGAGTGGGGAGGAGCTGTTTTATTGGCGATAGAAAATGCACCGCCAAACAAACGTGCCTGGTATGGAATGTTCCCGCAATTAGGCGCTCCAATCGGATTATTGCTTTCAGGTGGAACTTTCCTATTGTTGACCGATTCTATGAGTAATGAAGATTTTATGAATTACGGTTGGAGAATTCCTTTTATTGCAAGTTCATTATTAGTTGCTGTTGGCTTTTATATCAGAACTAAAATTACAGAAACACCTTCATTTGAAAATGCTAAAAAACACGAAGAAGAAGTAAAAGTTCCATTTTTAGAATTAGTGAAATCATATAAAAATCAATTGATTTTCGGAACATTTGCCGCTATTACAACATTTTTAGTTTTCTATTTAATGACCGTATTTACTTTAAGCTGGGCAACTTCAGATTTAGGAATTGTGAAAAGAGACGGATTATTGATACAATTGTTCTCGGTCTTGTTTTTTGCGATTTTTATTCCAGTTTCAGCTGTTGTGGCAGACAAAATTGGGCGTCGTAAAATGCTTATTGGGGCAACTGCGGCGATAGCGATTTTCGGATTTTTCTTTTCTTATTTTTTAAGTGAAGGAAATATCACTCTGGTTACTATTTTTGCTTGTATCGGAATGTCTCTGATGGGATTTACTTATGGACCTTTAGGAACTTTTTTATCAGAATTATTTCCAACGAATGTTCGTTACTCAGGAGCATCTTTAACATTCAATATGGCTGGAATTTTAGGAGCTGCTTTTGCGCCAATGATTGCAATTTGGTTAGCGAAAACCTATGATGTGAGCTATGTTGGATTCTATTTAATTGCCGCAGCACTTATATCTTTAATTTCATTTTTAGTGATTAGTAAAGATGAACATAAGTTTTAATTGACTTTATAATTAAAATATAGATTATTAAAAACCTTAAAGACGATGTTTCTTTAAGGTTTTTTTGCGTTTAAAGAAAGTTGAAAAGGGCAGAATATATTTGTCGAAAATCTTTTCGCTAAAAAATCCACAATAAGGCGTATTTTTGCAAAAAAATAATTCCCTTTTGAAAACGAAACTTTTTGTAATTACGCCGCCTTTTACACAACTAAATACACCGTATCCGGCAACGGCGTATATAAAAGGTTTTCTGAATACTAAAAATGTCGAATCGGTTCAGGCTGATTTGGGTATTGATGTGATTTTGGAATTGTTTTCAAAAAAAGGATTGATTGACTTGTTTCAGGTTTCAAGTTTCAAGTTTGAAGTTTCAGATTCTGAAATCTCAGATAATTCTAAGCGAATTTTTGCGCTTCAAGATGAATATATTAAAACGATTGATTCTGTAATTCAGTTTTTGCAAGGAAAAAATCCAACTTTGGCTTTGCAGATTTGTCAGGAAGATTTCTTGCCAGAAGCTTCTCGTTTTGCTCAATTAGAAGAACTCGATTGGGCTTTTGGAACGATGGGAACTCAGGACAAAGCAAAACATTTGGCGACTTTATATCTTGAAGATATTTCAGATTTTATTGTAGAATGTGTTGATGAAAATTTTGGCTTTAGCCGATATGCCGAACGTTTAGGACGAAGCGCTAATTCTTTTGATGAATTGTACGGTGCTTTACAGCAAGAACCAACTTATATCGATTCGATTTTAATTTCGCTTTTAAAAGCTAAAATTGAAGCTGTAAAACCGACTTTATTTTTAATTTCTGTTCCCTTTCCGGGGAATTTATATAGCGCTTTCAGATGTGCGCAATGGGTAAAACAAAATCATCCTGAAATTAAAATTTCAATGGGAGGCGGTTTTCCAAATACTGAATTGCGTTCGCTTTCTGATAAACGTGTTTTCGAATTTTTTGATTTTATTACTTTGGATGACGGAGAAGTTCCAATTGAAGAATTAATTTTTCATTTAGAAAATCCAGATTCTGATTCTTTCAAAAGGACATTTTTATTAGAAAATGGAGAAGTCGTTTACAAGAATAATTCTTTAAAACACGATTACAAACAAGCTTATGTAGGAACTCCAGATTATTCAGATCTTCCTTTGGATAAATATATTTCGGTTATCGAAATTGTAAATCCGATGCACCGAATGTGGAGCGACGGAAGATGGAATAAACTCACAATGGCACACGGCTGTTATTGGGGAAAATGTACTTTCTGTGATATTTCTTTAGATTATATAAAAGTTTACGAACCTGTTGCGGCAAGTTTGCTTTGCGACCGAATGGAAGAATTGATCGAAAAAACAGGTCAAAACGGATTCCATTTTGTAGATGAAGCCGCGCCGCCAGCTTTAATGCGTGCTTTGGCTCTTGAAATCCTAAAAAGAAAACTAGCTGTAACTTGGTGGACGAATATTCGTTTTGAAAAAAGCTTTTCAAAAGATTTGTGTTTGTTGTTGAAAGCTTCAGGCTGTATTGCTGTTTCTGGAGGTTTAGAAGTGGCTTCAGATCGATTGTTGAAATTAATCGATAAAGGAGTTACGGTTGAACAAGTGGCTAAAGTAACTCGAAATTTTACTGAAGCGGGAATTATGGTTCATGCGTATTTAATGTACGGATATCCAACACAAACGATTCAAGAAACGGTTGATAGTTTAGAAATGGTTCGCCAATTATTTGAAGCTGGAGTTTTGCAATCTGGTTTTTGGCATCAATTTGCTTTGACAGCTCACAGTCCAGTTGGATTGTATCCAGAGAAATTTGGCGTGACTAAAAAGACAGAAGTAATTGGAACTTTTGCCAACAATGATATAGAATACAGTGATTCTACAGGAATCAATCACGATAAATTTAGTTTCGGATTAAAGAAATCGCTTTTCAATTTCATGCACGGAATCTGTTTTGATTACGAATTGCAAGATTGGTTTGATTTTAAAATTCCAAAAACAAAAATCCATCCCGATTTTATTTTTAATGCTTTAGAAGAACAAAACGATTTCAATACAAAACCAAATGCAAAAGTGGTTTGGTTGGGAGGAAAACCTTCTGCATCAGCATTTACAAAATCGAAAAAAGGAAGAAGTTGGGAAATGATGTCGCTAACTTTTCACGACAAAAAAGAAAGTTTCGATATTCAAACGAGTAAAGAAGAAGGCGAGTGGTTGGTTTCGATTTTATCAAAAATAGCCGTTTCAGGTTCTAAAAATTATACTTTTCAAGAAGTCAAAACAGATTTCGAAACTTCTTTAGAAGATTTTGAATTGTTTTGGTATTCTAAACCAGTAAATACTTTGAGAGAATTTGGATTGTTAGTGCTTTAATATTCAATACATTCTCCATCATTTGGAATAGAAGTTTTATTCAAAAGTCCGTGATCTGAAAGAGCAGTTCTTAATTGCAATCTCGTTGTCGGACAATGGTTTAAAGCTTCTAAATGATTGGCAAGAACTTTTCCTGGAGCAAGTGTTACGAATTTCAAAATATCATCCATTCGCATTAATAAAGGTTGTCCGATGTCTAGTCGAGCTGTACCGCAGGCAACAACTGAAATATCTGGTTTAAATTGCGTTAGAACTTTTTCAACGTCTTCTGTAAAAATAGTATCAGAACTAATGTAAACTGATTTTTGATCGGCTAATTCAATTAGAAATCCCATTACATTTCCCATTAATTTGGCGATAAAACCATAACCGTGAATAGCAGGAATTCCAGTGATTTTTCCGTCTAAAAACTTTTGCGATTCCCAATATTCTAAAGTTTGAATTACACTTAATCCTCTTTGTACCAATGCTTTTTCGTCTTTAGAACTGCAGATAACGGGAATGCTCTTTCGTCTTAAGAAAACCTCGCCAGCTTTATCTATATGATCAGGATGCAAATGCGTAATCAAGCAATGCGTAACTCGACTTAAAATGTCACGACTGTTTTTAGGCAATGCGACCAAAGGGTTTCGTTTTGGTTTGTATCTGAAAATAGTAAAAGGCGGAATTGTTTTTCTTTTACCTAACATTGGGTCAACTAAAATGACATGCTTCTCTGTTTCAATTACCAAAGTGGCATTTCGCAAATGATGTAATTTCATATCCAAGAAAATTAGATATTAAAAATACAAAGTTTTTCGAAAAACTGCTTACAGATTTTTCTTTATTTTTAACAGAATTGTGATTTATCCAATAGAAAACCTAAACCCAATTCCGTGGAGGTTTTCAATCGAAATTCCTTCCTCATTTGCTAAGATTTTACGAAGACGAGAAATAAAAACATCCAAACTTCTTCCCATAAAATAGTCGTCGGTTCCCCATAAAGAGGTAAGAATTTGTTCTCTTTTTAAAACAGAATTTTTATGATCTAGAAAAAGTTTCAATAATTCGGCTTCACGCTGCGTCAAACCAACTTTTTCTTCGTCGTTAAAAAGAATAAAATTTTTGGTATCAAACTGATATTTTCCGACTTCGTAAATTGTTTTCGCAGGCGGAACATTTTTCTGCGAACGCTTTAAGAAAATTTCAACTTTCAAAAGCAATTCTTCAATACTAAAAGGTTTTACCAAATAATCATCAGCTCCTAGGCGAAGACCTTTGATGCGATCTTCTTTTAAAGTTTTAGCCGAAAGGAAAATAATAGGAACCTCAATATCAATTTTTCGAACGGCTTCAGCAAGGTCAAAACCATCCATTTTTGGCATCATAATATCAAAAATACAGATGTCAAATTCTTCTTCCTCAAAAATTTTCAGAGCCGATTTTCCGTCAGAACAATGAATTACCTCGTAATTATTTTGCTCCAAATTGTCTTTGGTTAAAAACGCAAGAGTTTCGTCGTCTTCGGCATATAGTATTTTGAAATTTCTCATTTTTTGTACGGAATTGATAAGGTTAAGGTAACACCTTTTTCTGAATTATTTTCGGCTTTTATTTTCCAGTTTTGTAAACTGCAGATTTCTTTCACATAGTATAAACCAAGTCCGAACCCATTAACTTCGTTACTTTTTTCGTTTTGAACGCGGTAAAACTTATCAAAGATAAAAGATATTTTTTTAGGATTAATTCCGATTCCATTATCAATAAACTCCAATTTTAAGCAGTTATTTTCTTCGATAATTTTGATGGTAACTTCTGGTTTTTCATTGCAATATTTTATGGCATTATCGAGTAAATTATAAACCAAATTGGCAAAATGAAAAGTGTCTGTTTCAAGCAAATATTCTTTAGAAACTGTTTCAATTTGAATAGAAGCTTCAGGATATTTTAATTTGATGTTTTCGATCGCTTCTTCAATAATCGGAACAATTAAAATGCTTTCTTTTTTGAGTTCTAAAGGCGCATAATCAGACTTTGCAATATTCAGAATCTTCTCGATATGGCCGTTTAGTTTATTTCCTTGATTGATAATAATATCCGTATAAGTATAAAGTTTTTTGTCTTCTTTAATTGGTTTCTGTTCAATCAAATATTTCGAAGCAATCAAAATAGAAGCTAGAGGCGTTTTAAATTCATGCGTCATATTATTGATGAAATCACGCTGCAATTCTGAATATTTTTTGTGCTGTAAAAGTGTAAAAATCGAATAAACGTAAATCAGTAAAATCAGAATTAATGCCGTTGAAAGAATAAACCAAAATCGCATCGAACTGAACAAATAAGTGGTTTCATTAGGAAAACGAACAGCGAAATAGTAAACTAGATTTTTATGTTTAGGGAAATAAACGGTCTTTTTGCATTCTGCTTTTTTCTTATAAAGCGAAATATAATCGCCATATATCATTTCGTCGCTTTGGCAATTGTACATCGCGTATTCGAAATCGGTCGTGATGTTCATTTTTTTGAATTCCGTTTTTAGATAAAATTCTAAAATATCAGGTTCAAATTCGTTATCAACATTTACAATATAATAGTCGTTTGCAATTTTCTGTACCGGATTTTGAACAGGAAGTTCGTGATTCGTTCCTTCGTATAATTTTTTAGCCACTTCCAACAAAGCAATATGTGCTTTTTGGCTCAATTTTTTTTGTTCAATTGTAAAAGCCTCTTTTGTCCATAACAATTGTGCTACCAAAATGCTAATGATGGCAACCAATCCTAAGAGAATGATACTGTTGAGTTTATTAATTTTCAAGAATAACGGATTTTGAGAGTGTAATATTAATCAATTTTAGCCTGAAAATAAGCGATTAACAAGTCATTAACAAACGTTTGAAAGCGGTTAACAGCGATTTGAATTTGTCTGAATTACCTTTGTAATATCAAAATGAACTACAAACCATTTTAAATATATCAGTTATGAAAATGATCAAAATTTCGATGTTAGCTTTGGCTTTAGGCCTAATGTCTTTTTCGGCAATTGCACCGGTACAATCTTTAGTTTCAGATAATGAAATTTCAGAAACTACTGCCGCTTCTACAATTGTTTGGAAAGCAGAAACAATTGATGTTGGACAAATTCCGCAAGGAACTCCAAAAGCAATTGTATACGAATTTAAAAATACAGGAAAAACTGCTGTAGTTATTACAAACGTTCAAGGATCTTGCGGATGTACAGCTACAGATTACACAAAAGAACCAATTCAGCCAGGTAAATCTGCAAAAGTTACTGCAACTTACAACGCTGCAAACAAAGGAGCTTTTACAAAAACAGTTACTGTAACAACTAGTGCAGAAACAACACCAAAAGTACTTACTTTAAAAGGTACGGTTATCTAAGATTTTTAATAGGTTGGTTATATGGCGAAAGCTCCGGACATGCAAATTGTTTGGAGCTTTTATTTTTTTATTAACCGTTTAGACTTCAAAAAAATAAGGATTAAGATTTATTTCGGAGTTCTTTGATTTAACAGAATTTTTTCTACTTTTAATCAAAAATTTTAAGCTATGAAAATTTGGTATACGCCTATAATTGCAGTCGTTTTTTTCGTTGTTTTTTCGTGTAATTCGAAAGCAGATAAGAAAGACGAAAATTCAATAAAGAAAGTCGAAAAAATTCCAGAATTAAAACTTACAATTGACACCACACGCATTGCGAAATTTTATGAAACCTATCCAAAATTGGAGAAATTTAAAGGTGATGTAACTTCTTTGTATCAAAAAAATAAATCAACTCAATTATGGCAGGATAATAAAGGAGTTGTCGAGTTTGGAAATACATTATTCAACCAATACAAAAATTTGGATCAAGAAGGATTAAAAGCCAATTATCCTTATAAAGAAGAACTAAATTCGGTTTTCGAAAATAATCCAACCAAAAAAATATCTAAAGAGGATACCGATTTGTTGTTGTCAAACTTGTATTACTATTATGCAGAAAAAGTATATGCAGGTTTTGATGAGAAAACGAGTATTTCGTTAGAATGGCTTTTGCCTCGAAAAAAGTTCAATTATCAAGTTCTTTCTGATTCTATTTTTAAGAAATCAACCATTTTGGATGATAAGAAAAAAAAGATGTTCAGCCAATATTACAAACTTCGTGATGCTCTAAAAGAATACAGAGAAATTGAAAAAAATGGAGGTTGGAAAAATATTGAAACAGGTGAAGATTATAAAGCTTTAAAAGTTGGAGATTCATCAGATGTGGTTGCTCAAATTAGAGAAAGACTTTTTGTGACCAAAGATCTTAAGGAAGATACTAAAAGTGCTGTTTGCGATACGACTTTAATAAAAGCCATGAAAAACTATGAAGTTCGTCATGGTTACACTCCAAAAAATACGATTTTATTAGAGCATATTACTGATTTGAACATTCCAGTTTCGGAGCGTATCAAAACGATTATTGCGAATATGGAGCGTTGCCGTTGGATTGATCCTGAACTAGAAAAAGGTCAGAAATATATTGAAGTTAATATTCCCGAATTTAGATTGTATATAATAGAAGACGGAAAAATCGCTTTTGTATCGCCAGTTGTAGTTGGAAGAGCAATGACAAAAACCGTTATTTTCAGCGGGATGATGAGTAATATTGTTTTTAGTCCGTATTGGAATGTGCCGCCGAGTATTATCAAATCCGAGATTAAGCCTGGAATGGCAAAAGATAAAAACTACTTGCAGAAGAAAAATCTAGAATGGAATAATGGTGCAGTTCGCCAACTTCCTGGAAAAAATAACTCTTTAGGTTTAGTGAAGTTCTTGTTTCCAAATTCAAGCAATATTTACTTGCACGATACGCCTTCAAAAAGTTTGTTCGAAAGAGAAAGTAGAGCATTCAGTCACGGTTGTGTGCGTGTAGCAAAACCAAGAGAATTAGCAATCGAATTATTAAAAGTAGATCCGCAATGGAATCCTGCAAGAATTGACAAAGCCATGCACGCTGGAAAAGAAAGCTGGTACACACTTAAGAAAAAAGTTCCAGTTTATATCGGATATTTTACGGCTTGGGTTGACCGCGAAGGAAATCTAAATTTCTACAAAGATATTTACGGTAGAGATGAAAGTTTGATAAAACTTTTAACTGAAGAATAAAAATGATTCTGTAGAAATTTTTCACGCAGATTTGGCAGATTTGAGCAGATTTAAAAAGATTTTTTATAAAATAAATCTGCGCACATCTGCTTAAATCTTTTTAAATCTCCGTGAAATAAAAATTTGTGAAGATTCGTGTAATTCGTGGCAAAAAAAACTTATTCCGATAAAACATCAACACATTTATAAAAGCGTTTGGTATAGTGTTCTGTATCAAGCGCTGTTATAGTTACTTGTTGCGCTTTTCCTGATGAAGCGTGAATAAATTTCGACTGCATTCCGTTGGCTTCGCAGATAATTCCGACGTGACCAACAACATTTCTGTTTTTATATCCGTAGAAAACTAAAACATCACCGACTTTAAACTCTTCTGGTTTCAAAGTTTTACCGATGTTTTTATAACCGCCTGAACTTCGCGGAAGCGTCATTCCAAAATTTTTAAAAACATAACTCACAAAACCCGAACAGTCAAAACCTTTTTGCGGGTTACTGCTGGCATATACATAAGGAATGCCCAAATGCTTTTTTGCAAAAACAATAAGAGAATCACGATTGATTTCAGTTTGAATCTTAGGATTTTGAACAAGAGTTTTTTCTTCATTCTTTTTTAAAGTAAAAGAAGAAAATAAAATAACGGCAGATAGAATAATAAAAAAACGTGACTTCATTTTGTATGTAAAATTGTTGTGTTGATAAAGAAAAGCTGCAAAATAAGCATTTCAAAAGAATACTATTTGTTGCACTTGTAAGAATTAACGTCAGTAAACTTAAAATTGATGTGTTTATGTGGTGTTTTTTTATTACTTTTTGACATTTTAGTATCTTTTTCGATATTCTCTTTCCAATATATTTGTGAATCGTATTTATATTTTAACAAATAAATTATGTTTCCCAAAAAAATAGCACTTTTAATTTTGTTTTTGCTGATTTCGATTATTTCAAATTCGCAAACGCTAAATTCAAACAAAACATTCTTATATCGAGGTCGAGTAGAAAAACTGCAGCATGATAACGTCATTTTGATTGGAACGGCTTCTTCTGTTTCTTTCAATTTTACGGGAAATGAATGTTCGATTTCACTTCAAAGTGTCGATTCATACGAACATCATAATTATGTTTCTTTGGTTTTGGACGGAAAGTATATTGGGAAAATTAGAATTGAAAAAGGAACAGCACAATCTTTTCCAATTAAAGTTACTTCAAATCAAAAACAACATCGTTTAGAAATCTATAAAAATACTGAAGCACATACGGGTGGAGTTTTATTCGCAGGAACAACGGCTAAACTAACTTCAATTTCATTTAAAAAGAAAAAGAAAATTGAGTTTATTGGAGATTCGATTACTTGCGGAGCAGCGAGTGACGGTTCTGATATTCCTTGCGATAAAGGCGAATATTACGATCACCACAATAGTTATTACGCTTACGGGCCAACACTTTCTAGGGCAATTGGTGTAGATTATTTGGTAAGTTCTGTTTCTGGAATTGGAATGTATAGAAATTGGAATGACGAAAACAAAGACGAAGCGATAATGCCAGATGTTTATCAGAATTTGTATTTGACGAAAGATGCTTCAAAACCGAAATACGATTTTGCTTTTCACCCCGATATTATCAGTATTGCTTTGGGGACAAATGACTTTTCTGGCGGAGATGGAAAGAAAGAACGTTTGCCTTTTAATCCTGAAAAATATGTTTCGAATTACGTCAATTTTATAAAGATGTTGTACGAACATAATCCGAAAGCGCAAATTGTAATTACAAACAGTCCGATGGTTGGAGGTGAAAGAGGAGTTGTTTTTGAAGATTGTTTGAATAAAGTTAAAAATGCTTTCGCGAATGATAAAGCGCACAAACCAATTCAGATTTTTAAATTCAAACCAATGACTCCAAGCGGATGTTCAGGACATCCAGATGTGGCAGAACATAAGCTTTTGGCAGACGAATATGCTCCATTTTTAAAGAAGTTGCTAAATGAAAAATAATATCTATAAGTTTGTTTTCTTTTTATTGATTTCCAGTACTATGATGGCAAACGTTTCGCTTCCGAATATTTTTAGTGATAATATGGTTTTACAACGCAACTCTGAAGTGAAAATTTGGGGTTGGGCAAATCCAAAAGAAGAAATAAAACTGGTTTCTAGCTGGAACAATCAGGAATATAAAACCGTTGCTAACAATCAGGCAAAATGGGAATTGACGATTAAAACTCCAGAAGCTGGCGGACCTTTTACAATTTCGATAAAAGGTTACAACGAAGTGGTTTTAAAAAATATTTTGATTGGCGAAGTTTGGCTTTGCTCAGGTCAATCGAATATGGAAATGTCGGTAAGTTGGGGAATTGATGATGGAGAAGAAGAAATGAAAAATGCTACGAATCCGAATATTCGTTTTTTTACGGTTCCGAAATTAACGGCAGAAAGTCCGCAGAATAATTTGCTTGGAAGTTGGACAGAATCGACTCCTGAAACCATGAAATATTTTAGCGCGATTGGCTACTTTTTTGCCAAACGCCTTCGCGAAGATTTGAAAAATGTTCCAATTGGATTAATTTCTTCTAATTGGGGCGGAACTCCAGCAGAAATCTGGATGCCAGAAGAAGTCGTAAATAATGATCCGATTTTATTAGAAAATGCTAAAAAACTTAACGAACAAGAATACGGACCAAGACAACCTGGACGCGCCTACAATGCGATGATTTACCCAATTGTTGGATTTAAAATCGCAGGAACGCTTTGGTATCAAGGAGAATCGAATGTAGGTTCTTTGGTTTATGATGCAACCCTTGGAGCGTTAATTACGTCTTGGAGAAAAGAATGGAAAGATGATTTCCCGTTTTATTATGTTCAGATTGCGCCTTTTAAAACCGGAAAAAATAATTTTTCGAACGTAACGGTTAGAGATTCTCAGAGAAAATTATTGAAAGAAGTTTCGAAAACGGGAATGGTTGTAATTAGTGATATTTCAGATACGATTGATATTCATCCTAAAAATAAAAAATCAGTTGGAATTCGTTTGGCGAATTTGGCTTTGAAGGAAACGTATAAAACCAATTCTAATTTGGTAAATGGTCCGTTGTTTAAAGATATTCAAGTTGAAAAAAACACAGTAATTGTTTCTTTCGATTATGCTGACGGATTGTATTTTAAAGACAAAAAATCGAATCAATTTGAAGTGGCTGGAACCGATGGAGTTTTTGTTCCTGCTGAAGCTTCGATAAAAAATAATCAGGTGATTTTGACAAGTAAAAAAGTTGTAAATCCAGCAAAAGTGAGATTTGCTTGGGGAAATACAACGCAATCGAATTTGTTTAATAAAGCCAATTTGCCTGCTTCTTGTTTTATTTCTGAATGATTTTGAATTATAAAAACAGAATAATGAAAATGCTCTTTTGAAAATGTTTGCGTGAGGGATAGAAGTGGAAAGCCCGCAGCCTGACGAAGGAAGTGCGAGGACTTGTAACGGATAGCCCGACCCGCCTTTTTCGGCGGGACACGCCCAAATTACTAAACTAACTAAACCATCATGAAGAATCGAAAAATAATTATTATCGGGGTTTTGTCCCTGTTTACTGTTGGAAATATGAGTGCACAAAAAAAGCCGTATCTGGATAAAAATAAAACTGTTGAGCAACGCATAGATTTGCTTTTACCGTTGATGACGTTGGAGGAAAAAGTGGGACAGATGAACCAATATAATGGTTTTTGGGATGTTACGGGACCTGCGCCAAAAGGCGGAACGGCCGAATTAAAATACGAACATTTAAGAAAAGGTTTAGTCGGATCGATGCTGACAGTTCGTGGTGTAAAAGAAGTTCGCGCTGTGCAGAAAATTGCGGTTGAAGAAACGCGATTGGGAATTCCGTTAATTATTGGTTTTGACGTAATTCATGGCTATAAAACGTTAAGTCCGATTCCGTTGGCAGAAGCCGCGAGTTGGGATTTGGAAGCGATTAAAAAGTCGGCTGCAATTGCGGCTGATGAAGCTTCGGCATCTGGAATTAATTGGACTTTTGGGCCAAATGTTGACGTTGCAAATGATGCGCGTTGGGGACGTGTGATGGAAGGTGCGGGGGAAGATCCGTATTTGGGAAGTAAAGTGGGGTATGCGCGTGTGAAAGGTTTTCAAGGGGAAACAATTGCTGATTTGCAAAAAGTAAATACAATTGCTGCTTGCGCGAAACACTTTGCGGCTTACGGTTATGTTGAAGCTGGTTTGGAATATAATATTGTGGATATTAGTAATTCTAAATTGTACAATTCGGTTTTGCCTCCTTTTGAAGCGACGGTTGAAGCTGGAGTTCGTACGTTTATGAATTCGTTTAATACTTTGAATGGAGTTCCAGCAACTGGAAATGCTTTTTTGCAAAGAGATATTTTAAAAGAAAAATGGAAGTTTGACGGATTTGTAATTTCTGATTATGCTTCGATTCGTGAAATGATTGCGCACGGTTATGCAAAAGATGAAGCCGATGCAACGGCAAAAGCAGTAATTGCAGGTTCTGATATGGATATGGAATCGTATTTGTACGTTGCTAAATTGGTTGATTTGGTAAAATCTGGAAAGGTAAAAGAAGCTTTGGTTGATGATGCCGTTCGCAGAATTCTTCGTGTGAAATTTGAATTAGGATTATTTGACGATCCGTACAGATATTGTGATGAAAAACGCGAAAAAGAAGTTGTTGGAAGTAAAGCCAATAATGAAGGCGTTTTAGACATGGCAAAGAAATCTATCGTTTTATTGAAGAATGAAAAGAATTTGCTTCCGCTAAAGAAATCTGGGAAGAAAATCGCTTTGATTGGCGCTTTGGCAAATGATAAAAATAGTCCGTTGGGAAGCTGGAGAATTGCTGCTTCAGATGATACTGCAGTTTCAGTTTTAGAAGGAATGCAGCAATACAAAGACAATCAGCTGACTTTTGAAAAAGGTGCAGATTTATTGACTCAAAAAGCAACTTTTTTAACCGAAACCATTTTCAATACAACTGATAAAAGCGGATTTGAAGCAGCGAAAAAAGCAGCAAAAAATGCCGATGTTGTTGTAATGGTTTTAGGAGAATACGGTTTCCAAAGCGGTGAAGGAAGAAGCAGAACGGATTTGAACTTGCCAGGTTTACAGCAGGAATTATTAGAAGAAATTTATAAAGTAAATCCGAATGTAGTTTTGGTTTTAAATAATGGTCGTCCGTTGAGTATTCCGTGGGCAGCTGAAAATGTTCCAGCAATTGTTGAGGCTTGGCATTTAGGAACTCAGGCAGGAAATGCGATTGCTCAGGTTTTATACGGAGATTATAACCCGAGTGGGAAATTGCCAATGTCGTTTCCTAGAAATGTTGGTCAAGTGCCAATTTATTACAATAAATACAGCACAGGAAGACCAATCGACAGCGATAAAAATGTTTTCTGGTCGCATTACATGGATGTGGAGAAAACTCCTCAGTTTCCGTTTGGTTTTGGATTAAGCTACACGAAATTCGATTATAAAAACTTGAAGTTGAATAAAACTTCTTTTGCAAAAGGAGAAAAAGTTGAGGTTTCTGTTGAGGTCACAAATTCTGGAAATTATGATGGAAAAGAGGTAGTTCAATTGTACATTCATGATGAATTTGCAAGTATCATTCGTCCAATTAAAGAATTAAAAGGTTTTGAATTGGTAAATCTTAAAAAAGGAGAAACGAAAACGGTAAAATTTGCTTTAACAGATAAAGAACTTGGTTTTTATGATAATGAAGGAAAATATCTTGTAGAACCAGGAACTTTTAAAATCATGGTTGGAGGAAGCTCTGATAAAGGTTTGCAAAGTGGTTTTGAGATTCTTTAAGAGGTTCAAAGGGGCAAAGTAACAAAGGTTCAAAGTTATTTTTCGCCACGAATTCACGAATTTATTCAATTAATTTGTGAATTGCTTCGCCTGTTCGCTATCGCTCGAGTCGTGACGATTTTAATTTTTCTCTCGCAGATTTAGCAGATTTAGCGGATTTTTTTAATCTCCTAAATCTGCAAAATCTGCGGGAGTTTTTTGTATTTTTAAAATCTATTAAAACTCCAACTTTTAAATTACAAACATGAAATATAACAGATGCGGCAGAAGCGGATTATTACTGCCTGAAATTTCTTTAGGATTATGGCATAATTTCGGTTCAGTAGATAATTTTGAGAATGCTGAAAGCATTGCTATTGAAGCTTTTGATAAAGGAATTACACACTTCGATTTGGCTAATAATTACGGTCCAGTTCCTGGTTCTGCTGAGGAGAATTTCGGAAAAATATTATGGCATAATTTTCAAGGAAATCTGCGTGATGAAATCGTAATTTCGACAAAAGCAGGTTATACGATGTGGAAAGGACCTTACGGAGATTGGGGTTCGAGAAAATACCTTCTTTCGAGTTTAGACCAAAGTTTGAAAAGAATGAATGTTGATTATGTTGATATTTTTTATTCGCATCGTCCAGATCCAGAAACTCCGATTGAAGAAACGATGATGGCTTTAGATCATGCCGTAAGAAGTGGTAAGGCTTTGTATGTTGGAATCAGTAATTATTCTGCGGAGCAGACTAGAGTTGCGGTTGATGTTTTAAAACAACTGGGAACGCCTTGTTTGATTCATCAAGCGAAGTATTCGATGTTGGAACGTTGGGTTGAAAATGGTTTGTTGGATGTTTTAGAAGAAAAAGGAGTGGGATGTATTGCATTTTCGCCTTTGGCACAAGGACTTTTAACAGATAAATATTTAAAAGGAATTCCAGAGAATTCAAGAGCTCATAATCCGAATGGGCATTTGAGAGAAGACGAAGTTACACAGGAAAGAATTCAGAAATTGATTCAGCTGAATGAAATTGCTCAAAATAGAAATCAATCTTTGGCGCAAATGGCATTAGCTTGGCTTCAAAAAGATAAACGAATCACTTCGGTTTTGATTGGTGCGAGTTCTGTAAAACAATTGTGTAATAATATCGATTGTTTACAGAATACGGAGTTTTCTCATGACGAATTAAATGCGATTGAGAAGATTTTAGCTTAATAAATAAAAATGATAAAAAAAGGAGAACAATTTGTTCTCCTTTTTTTATTTGATAATCATCGCCAAACCGCCACCGTTTGCTAATCTATATTTTAACTTCGTTGTAGAATCAACAGTAATAATTTCTTTTTTATAATCGACTGCAGCTTTATCCGCATTTACACCATCTGAGAAAATTTCGGCTTGGAATTTTTTGCCTTTTTCAAGGAAAGAAAAATCAATTGTAATGTCTCTGGAATCCCAATTTGTGATAGCTCCTAAATACCAAGTATTGTCTTTTTTTCGAGCAATAGAAACGTATTTTCCAACTTCTCCATCAAGAGCAACAGTTTCATCAAAAACGGTCGGAACTTTAGCGATAAAATCAGTGCTTTCTTGTTCTTTCATAAAAGCGGTTGGACTGTCGGCCATCATTTGCAAAGGAGCTTCAAAAATCGTGTAAAGTGCCAATTGATGACATCTCGTTCCTTGGCTCATTGGAGTAGAATGACTTGGTTTGAATTCGCTTTTAGTAGCATTTCGCATTGCGCCTGGCGTATAGTCCATCGGGCCAGCCATCATTCTGATAAACGGAATTGTAGTATCGTATAAAGGAACATCATCATTTGGTGTCCATTTATTGTTTTCTAAACCTTTTACGCCTTCAAAATTTAAAATGTTAGGGAAAGTTCTTTGAATTCCAGTTGGTTTGTACATTCCGTGGAAATCCAAAACCAATTTATGATTTGCCGCTTTTTGCGAAATATCGTAAACTGAATTTACCATTTTGGCATCGTCACGATCTAAGAAATCCACTTTAAAACCTTTGATTCCTAAGTTGGCATAATTCTTCAAAATTCCGTCTGTATTTTTAGTTAAAGCCATCCACGAACTCCACAAAATAATGCCAACATTTCGTTCTTTTCCGTAAGCGATTAAAGCTTCTAAATCAACATTCGGATTGTGTTTCATAATATCTTCTTCCAAACTCCAACCTTCGTCCAAAACCACATATTCAACTTTGTTTTTAGAAGCAAAATCAATGTAATATTTATAAGTCTGAGTGTTGATTCCAGCTTTAAAATCGATGTTGTAAATATTCCAATCGTTCCACCAATCCCAAGCTACTTTTCCAGGTTTGATCCAAGAAATGTCTTTGATTTTTGAAGGTTCAGCTAATTTCTGAACTATATCATTATTAGCTAAAGCGGCATCATTTTCAGAAATTACAATGGCTCTCCATGGGAAAGTTCTTGTTCCTTTTGTTTTTACTAAATAATCGGCTCTTTCTGTAATTAATCGGTTGATATTGTTGAATCCGCCGTTGGTTTCTTTTAAAGGGTATTTAGAAAAACGAGATTCAAAACTTGATTTATTTTTGTTGTTTGTAACAAATAATCCCGGATAATCTTCCAAATTAGCTTCTAGAAAAACTGCTTTTTTGTGGTTTTTATAATCAATTAAAAAAGGTAAAAATGCTAAAGTATCTTTAGAAAATTCGCTGATTTTTTTGTTTTCGTAATGTGCTTCAAACGAAGAAATATAAGGATCTTTCGGATTTCTTAAATCTCTCACATATGGCATTAAAGTGTTGTAATCTTTATCGAAATTTAAAACTACTTCTTCAGATTTAACTGTAATATCTTTTTTCTTTTTGGTAATAAATCGATACGCGGCACCATCATCAAAAACACGATATTCAATACTGAAATCATTTTTAAAGTTTAAAGTCAGTTGATTGTAATGATTTTGAACTGATTTCTTTTTATAAAGCGATGTTTCAAACGAATTATTTACACTTTCTTTTTTCGAATTAATAACAACTGGATTTTTTCCTAAAATCTGATTTTCATCTAAAGTCAAAGACATTTGCGAAGGAGCCAGAATCAAATCTTTTTCATGCGAAATCGACCAAGATATTTTATCATTCACAGAAATTTTGACTTCAATTTTTCCATCAGGAGAAGTTACAGTAAAGTCTTGTTTCTTCTGAGAAAAAGAAAGATTTAGGAATAAGAAACAAAAAAGAATAAATGTGTTTTTCATGCGGGTATTTTTTGAAACCATATAAGTGATATAAGTTCAATTTAGCTAGGACTTAAAGCCAAACTTATTAAATGAACTTATATCACTTATATGGTGAAAATTATTTTATTTTTTCTTCAATTCTAAATTGTATTTTTTTACAATTTCTAAAGTCGATTTGTCTCCATTAAAAATAGAATTCAAACCTTGCGGTTCTTGCGGAGGATCTGTCGTTAAAGGTTCACCAGGATTCCATTTTCCATCAGGGTGAATGGCTTTTCCTTCACCGCCGTAACCCCAGAAATTTGCCGCTTGCAACGGCCCTCCATTTTTATGACTTTCAACTACTCTTCCAAAAATATAACTGTAAAATTGATCACGATAAACAGAAGGCGCGCCCGCATTTAAATTTTCGTTTTCTCTCGGAAGCCCAAACTCTTCAATGATAATTGGTCTTTTCAGATTATTGGCAACTTTAATGTGATCGTCAATATATTTTCCAGCGTTTTCAATTGTTGCAGGCATTGTAGCTTCGGCATTATCAGCTTTAAACCAATTCCAGTTTTTTGGCCAAATGTGCATTGTCAAATAATCGATATTTGGGTTTTGATGCGTTCTTTCGAAGATTTCCATGCTGTCGTTCGAGCTGTTTTTTCCTTCAGAACCTGTAGAAACCAAATGATTTTTGTCTAAACTATCAATCAAATCGACAATGTTATTCAACCATTTTGTGAATTTCGCTTCGTTTTCTTTAGTAAAAAGTCGTGGTTCGTTACCAACTTGCCACGCCATAATCGTGTTGTCTTCGTTGTATTTCTTTTTAGAATAAGCATTTGTTCTTCCAATAATAAACTTCACATGATTGTTCAACGCTTCCATACAAGGTTCGCAGCTATGAAATTGCTCTGTATACGACATGAATTGAGGCCAAGTATTTGGTGGAATCGCAGGAACCGGAACCGGACCTTTGCCATTCCATTCTAAATATTGCGACATTCCGCCCGACCATTCCCAGTTATTCGTCAAATACAAAACCGCGTACATTTTACGTTTTTGCATTTCAGAAATTAAAAAATCTAAACCGTCCAAAAGATCTTCATCGTATTTTCCTTGCTCGTATTGCAAGGCTGGGCGAACTGTAAAATCATATTTTCCACCATCAGCACCAACCAAAACACGCAAATTATCGATTCCGTTTTTTTTCATTAAATCCAATTCGCGCAAAAGCCTTTTTCGGTCGCCTATTTTTTTAGAAGCCAGCATACTTCCGTACCAATAATTGGTTCCGATGTAAGCATAAGGTTGATCTCCTTTAAAAAATTGGTTTCCTTTTACGGTGATTTTTTCCTGCGCTTGACAAGCGATTACAGTAAAAATCATAGCTAATGAAAGGGTTTTAAAAAATCTGTTTTTCATAATTTGTATTTTAAGGAGCTAATCCTGCTATCCGTTACAATCTTTTGTGGCGAACCCCGCCACAAAAGGATTTTCACTTCTATCAGGGCTAGGGTTTTACGTTATTTAAGAAGTTTTAATTTTTAACCTAAAACCTTTAGTCTTTAATTCGATTAATAAGTTCCAGACAAGCGCGGCCGTTATGATATGGACATTTCCAAAAACCAGCTTTATCTTTTTTCATTGTATAATAATCGTCATAAACGCCCCAAAACCATTCTCCGTTTTTGTGGTCGATCATGTGTTTTTTTGTGAATTTCCAGATTTTGTAAACAATATCCAGATATTCTTCTTTTCCGGTCAATTGATAAGCATTGTAAAAGCCAATCAAAGCTTCTGCCTGCGGCCACCAATGTTTTTCTAGAATTAATTCTTTCTTTTCAGGATCATATTCATACCATAATCCGCCATCAGAATCGAGACCTTCTTTTGTGGCTTCAGCAATTTGGATAGCGTATTTCTTGAAATTGGCAATTAATTTTTCATTGCCTGAAATTTCGGCACATTGCTGTAAAAGCCACGCAGCTTCAATATCATGTCCGTATGAAATAACATCTGGTTTTTCGATCCAATTTTCATCAAAAAACAAACGCAAATGACCCGTTTTGGTATTGATGAAATATTTTTCGATTGTTTCTAATAATTCAATAATGTCTTGAAGGAGTTTTTCATCTTTCCAGACTTTATATAAATTCACATAACCTTCAATAATATGAAGATGCGTATTCATAGTTTTCTTTTCGTTGGCATCTTTCGCGCTTAGACGCAAATCTTCAATAGGTTGCCAATCTCTTGTAAAAGCTTCAAAATAACCTTTGTTTTCAGGATCGTAACTGTGTTCTTGAATTTTAGCGTATAAGTTTTTAGCAATTTCTAAAGCTCTTTCTTCTTTCGAAATCACATAATATTCAGATAATCCATAAATCGCAAAAGCTAATGCGTAAATCTGGTTTTTGGTGTCTTTTGGAGTTGTATCCTCATTTATACTCCAAAAAAGACCTCCAAACTGTGTGTCATAAAAATAAGATGCGAGAAACTCGAATGCTCTTTCTGCCAGTTTTTTGTGGTTTTCGTTTTTCGTGGTTTGGTAACTGGCAGAGAATGTCCAAAGAATTCGGGCGTTTAAAACCGAACCTTTTTCTGCATTCGCAATCCGATGATCGTTAAAATCGATTTGGCCAACAAAACCTCCATTTTGGTCGTCAATAGTACGCTTCGACCAATATTTTAGGATGGAATCAAGTTCTGCGGTTAGTTCCGATTTTAAAAGCTTTCTTTGTAATGACACGATATTTTAAATTGCGTTATTTTTTTCGATTTGATTAATGATGGTTTGCACAGAACCTGCTGAAATAAAAGTATCTGCGGGAGTATTGATCACATAATCAACCAATTTGTCTACAGAAGAAACTGCAACGTGCATGCGTGTGTCAGAAGAAGCGTAATAGACGTAAACTGTTCCGTCTTCGTCTTCGATCCATCCGTTAGAGAATAAAACATTCGAAACGTCTCCAACTCTTTCAATTCCCTCAGGCCCCATAAAATGGCCAGCAGGAACGTGAGTTACTTTCGAAATGTCATTCAAATCGGTCATGAACATGTATAAAGTGTAGCGTAATCCTGCAGCCGTATTTCGAACTCCGTGGGCTAAATGCAACCAGCCTTTTGAAGTTTTAATTGGGGCAGGACCCAAACCATTTTTCAATTCGTAAATCGTATGATATTGTTTTCCAAAAATGATTTTTTCGTCTTTTACAACAGGATTTGTCATATCTTCAACATATCCTAAACCGATTCCTCCGCCACTTCCAACATCGATAAAACCATCTTGCGGACGTGTATATAAAGCGTATTTTCCGTTTACAAATTCTGGATGTAATACTACATTTCGCTGTTGTCCTGTGTTCGAAATCAAATCTGGAAGTCTTTCCCAGTTTACCAAATCTTTAGAACGAACAATTCCTGCATTGGCTACAGCCGAACTTGTATCGCCTTTTGGAGCTTTTGGATCTTTTCTTTCGGTACAGAAAATTCCATAAACAAATCCGTCTTCGTGGTTTATTAAACGCATATCATAAACGTTTGTATCTGGCTCTTCAGTTTGTGGAATCACACAAGGTTTATCCCAAAACTTGAAATTATCGATTCCGTTTGGACTTTCCGCGATAGCGAAAAATGATTTTCTGTCAATTCCTTCTACACGAACAGCCATTAAATATTTGCCATTCCATTTCATTGCTCCAGCGTTGAAGGCTGCGTTCACACCGATTCTTTCTTGTAAAAACGGATTTGAATCTTCGTTGAAATCAAAACGCCAGTTTAACGGAATATGTGCTGCGGTAACAACTGGGTTTTTATAACGTTCGTAAATCCCGTTTCCAACAGTTTCTTGAGGTACGTTTTTTTGTTCAAGAAGCGTTTTATGTTGTTTTTCTAATGCCGATTTTCTTTCTAGAAAAGGGGCTGAAGAGGTTATTGTTGTCATATAAATTGATTCTTTGTCTTTGTTTTTAATGATTTCTCTTTTCGTTTAAATCCTGTTCGATTATCTGTAATTTTTCTTCTGATAAAGGATAAAATGCTATGAAAGCAACTGATATGGCTGCGGCAATTGCTGGAAGAATACTCAACATTAATTGAATTCCGTTTTGAGCTGTTGCTGTTTGTTCAACATTGGCTTGAAAGCCGTAATAGCCTAAAAGCCATCCCGCTCCGGCACCACCAATCGTCCATCCGAATTTTTGTGACATTGACGAAGCAGAGAAAACTAACCCTGTTGCTCTACGTCCTTGTTTCCATTCCGAATAATCGGCGCTGTCGGCATACATTGACCAGATTAACGGGAAAATACAGCCTGCACAAATACTGATTAAAACTTGGAAACTCATAATTAAGAAAACATCTTCTTTTCCGAATAAATAGAAAATTAGACTTAAAATTGCTGCCACAGCCATTGCTCCGAAGAAGGTTTTCTTTTTACCAATTTTATTCGCGATTGTTGTTGCTGCGATTACTCCGATAATGTTTGCGGCTTGTCCCAAAACCAAATAAATTGAAGTTGGTGTCATGTGGAAATCGGTTCCGAAAAGTGAAAAATCGAAGTTTATACTGCTGCTTACATAATATTTGAAGTAGTAAACTGCCGCACCATCTCGAATAGAATTGAAAACTAATGCGCCAATTCCGGCTCCAAGCAAAATCCACCAAGGTTTATTTTTTAGAAGGTCTTTTAAATCTTCTTTTAAGTTGTTTTCTTCATTTTCAATTGGTTTGATTCTTTCTTTAGTGAATAAAAAACAAGCCCAGAAAAAGATGGTTGTAATTAATCCGAAAACGGCGATTGTAGCCAACCAGCCTGTTTTAGAATTTAAATTTCCTCCAAAATAATTTACCAAAGGCTCAATTAGCCAAAGTGCCAAAAGACTTCCGCCAAAAGCGAAAACCATTCGGTAAGAAGAGAGTGTGTTTCTTTCTTTTCTGTCAGAAGACATAACTCCTAAAAGAGAAGCGTAAGGAACGTTGATTAAAGAATAAATCATCATCATTAACGAGTAGGTCACGTAAGCGTAAATGATTTTTCCTTTTTCGTCAAAATCTGGAGTGTAGAAAGTTAAAACTCCAATCACGGCAAAAGGTATCGCTACCCAAAGTAAATACGGTCTAAATTTTCCCCATTTGCTTTTGGTTCTATCGGCTAGAATTCCAACAATTGGGTCAAAACAAGAATCCCAGATTCTAGTAATTAAAAACATAGTTCCTACTACAGCAGGCGCCAATCCGAAAACATCGGTGTAGAAAAATAGCAGATACATGCTGAAAATTTTCCAAAACATAGAGGAAGCAGCATCTCCAAGTCCGTAACCAATTTTTTCTTTTAAACTAATTTTGTCGTGCATTAGATTTCTTTTAAAGATTGTAATTTATTTTGGGGCAATTATTCGCTTGGTAATTTTTTTAACACATAGAAACATAGCTTTTAGGAATTTATTAAAGTCGTTTCACTTATAATATTAAACATAGAGCTATGTGTTAAAGCTTGCTTTTCTATAACCTCAAACACGAAGCAATAAAAACCTATGTTTCTATGTGTTAAAATTAAATCTGTTTTATCTCACCAAATTGATTATTTTAATTTTTTCTGAATGTCTTTTTCAAAGATAGTTTGGTCAAGATTATAAAAATCAACAAAATCTTTTTCGCTTACTTGTCCGCTATAAGGAGCGTAGTAATGCATTTTTTGCTCTTTTTCCTGCCATCCGTGATTTCTCCATAGCAATACATAAGAAATTTTATAATCTCCAATAGCTTTTAGTAAAGTTCCTGTCCACCATTTAGGGTCTGGAATTGCTTCATAACCAGCTTCTGCGAGAGCCATCAATTTATGTTTTTTTAGACTTATCTCGTTCAATATTTTAAATTGATTTTGAACTTCGCTAATGAATTTTTCTCCATTTGGATCATTACTGTTTTGGTAAGAGTCAAAACTCAACATGTCAGCATAATTGTCGCCAGGATAATTGGTCAAGAAGTCATTTTCGCTTCCAAAACTTCCTGTATTGTAAACATAAATCAAGTTGTGAACGCCTTTTTTCTGAAGATAATCAAAGGTGAATTTCCAAGCAGTTTTAAATTCTTCTGGAGTGCAATTTCCTTTTCCCCACCAAAACCATCCGCCAGTCAATTCGTGAAAAGGTCTAAAAAGAATCGGAATATTTTTTCCATTTTTATCTTTTAATGACAAAAAGAAAATGGCAGCTTTATCTAGCCAAGAAACATATTTTTTATGATTTTCAGCTCCAGGCAAAATAGTTTTTAAAGAATTTGGAGTGTTATCCCAAGCATTTTTTCCTGTCGCTGGATTATCAAAATGCCAGCTGATAGTTGAAATTCCGCCTCTTGCGTTTGCATCAATAATATATTGTTTCATTTTAGTAAAAGGAACTCCGTCAATATTGTTCGGACTATCATTTTCTAAACCTGCAATATCCCATCCATAAACTGCAGGATAATCTCCAACTACATCTTTTATGTCGCTTCGACCATCTTCGTATTTCCATTTTACGCCATAAGCCAAATCGTCTTGATGTCCAAAAAGGAAACCTTTTTGAGTTAAAGAATGAAGTTCTTTGTATAAAGATTTAGTTTCTGCTGTTGCTTTTTTATCTGAAAGTGACAAATTAGTATTACTGTGGCTTTTTTGTGACAAACACGAACTGCTCATTACAGTTATAGCTAAAAGTGTTAAAAAATGTTTTTTCATCGAAAAATATAAGTTGGTTGCTTAGCTAAAAGCTAACTAAACAAGGGTTTACAGTTTTTAAATAATAGCGTTTTTTCTATCGAAAATTTTCAACGCGATTAGGGTTAAAATTATTAAAACTATAAAAAGTTATTTAATAAAAAATGATTAATGTTTATTATTAATGTTCTTTTTAAAGAAATGATAAATTAATTTTTTCAAAGATAAACGGATGATTATAGTGTAATTAATATTATTTTATCAATTATATATCATATTATTGCAATCGAATAAACGAATGATTGTTTTCCTGAAATAGATTTAAGATGAGTAATACGAAGAATTTTTATAGAGAAATAGCGCCACTTGCTGCAAGTGACAGCTTTTTGGTTTTTGATCGCGTAAAAGATAGTTTTGATTTTCCGGTTCATTATCATCCAGAATTTGAAATCAATTTCATTCAAAATGGAAAAGGAGTTAAAAGGGTTGTGGGAGATAATATTGAGGAAATCGATAATGTCGAATTGGTTTTAATTGGCCCAAATTTATATCATGGTTGGGAACTGAATAAATGTACGAGTAAAAAAATACACGAAATAACGATCCAGTTTCATAATGATTTATTTCACGAATCTTTATTGTCAAGACGTATTATGAATCCGATTCGAGATATGTTTAATCGATCAATTCACGGAATTCTTTTTTCAAAAAAAACAGCTGAAGAATTAATGCCAAGGCTTGTGAGGCTTTCTAAGTTAGATGGTATGGATTATTTTTTAGAAATTACTTCTTTATTATATGATCTTGCAAATTCTAGAAATCAACGTTTGCTTTCGACTTATACCGTAGACTACGATACTTTTGATGATTATGATAAAATGAAATTGGTTTATGAATATGTGCAAAAGCATTTTGCTGAAAAAATCACTTTAGAAGATGTGGCAAATGTGGCGAGTATGTCGATAATTTCTTTTAACCGATTTATTAAAAAAAGAACTGGGAAAACTTTCGTCAATTATATAAATGATATTCGTATCGGTTACGCGGCGCGTTGGTTGGTAGAAAAAGATATGAGTGTTTCTGAAGTTGCTTTTAAATCGGGTTTTAATAATATAGCGAACTTCAATCGCAGTTTTAAAGCAACAAAAAATTGTACGCCAAGTCAGTATCGTGAAGAGTTTTCGGGCTTGAAGCGAATTTTATAGTGATACTTTTTTGTCATCAATAAATATTATTTTTAACGAAAACGTTTGAATTTTGCAATTTCATTAGTTTTTATTCATCGTTTGTGTTCTTTGAGGTGATATCATTGCGAATAATTTAAAAATTACGCGATTTTATTTTCATATATGTTTTTAAAATCGATTCTGGTAAAAATATTATCATTAAATGATATAATATTATCGATTTGATAATCCTCTCTGTTATAGATTTGTTAAATAATTTGAAAGTAAAAATTACCAGGCTTTTACTTTTGGATTCGCAATAAACAAATTCAACTAACCAAACACTTATTATGAAAAAACTAATGACTAGCTTCATTCATTGGAAGGCTGACCACAGAGCTGTTCCTTTGATATTATTTTTGTTACTGGCCAGTAATTTTATTACGGCTCAAGTAAAAGTTTCGGGGACAGTTTCAGACGAAAAAGGACTGTCTATTCCAGGTGCCAATGTTTCGGTTTCTGGTTCGAAAGCGACTGTTTCTACGGACTTTGATGGTAAATATTCTATTGATGTTCCGGCAAATTCAACTCTATCATTCTCTTTTATCGGTTTTACAACATTGAAGGTTGCCGTAGACGGTAAAACGAAAATTGATGTTGTTTTGAAATCTAATGCAGAAGACTTAAAAGACGTTGTTGTAATTGGTTACGGTACGCAAAAACGTAAAGATATCAATAGTGCGATTTCAAGTATTGGCTCTAAAGATATCGAAAATCTTAAAGTAGCTTCCTTTGATCAAATGATGCAAGGAAAAGCAGCGGGGGTAGTCGTTAGTAGTAACTCTGGAGAGCCGGGAAGTAATGTTTCTGTAAAAATTAGAGGGGTTTCTTCTTTAACGGGTACAAACGAACCTTTGTATGTAATTGATGGTGTGCCAATTTCTGGAGATGCAAGAAATTCTGCGACTTCAGGGAGAAATGCTTCTGGAGAATCTAACTTTTCTAATGCCGGAAATATTACTATGAGTCCATTGGCATTAATTAATCCAAACGATATTGAGTCTATCGATATTTTGAAAGATGCTTCGGCAACTGCAATTTATGGTTCAAGAGGTGCAAATGGGGTTATCATTGTAACAACAAAATCTGGTAAAAAAGGTACAGGTAAATTGACTTTCGAAAATTCTTATTCGATAAGTAATCTTCCTAAAAAACTGCATTCAATGAATTTACAGCAATATGCTACACATCAGAATGCTTTATCAAATGTTTATGATCCATCTTCAAAACGACCTGAATTTGCTCATCCTGAACTTTTAGGCGCTGGAACAGATTGGCAAGATGCTATTTACGAAACGGGTATGATGAGCTCAAATCAGCTGTCTTTTTCTGGAGGTAAAGAAGGTGTCACGTATTATATTTCTGGAGGAGTTTTGAATCAGGAAGGAATTGTTATAGAGTCTGGTTTTAAAAGATATAACATTAGAACAAATGTTGATGCCAAAGTAAATAGCTTTATTAAAGTTGGTATCAATGTAAGCGGTGCAATTACAGATGAAAAATTGACTTTAAACGGGCAGTTTAACGGAGTAGTAGCAACTTCTTTATTAGCTACGCCAGATGTTGCGGTTAGAGAATTATCTGGTGCTTTTGCTGGACCAACTTCTGGAGTTTCGTTTGTAAACCCTGTTGCAACATCTTTATTAGGTTCTAATACTTTGGTGAGAAAGAACTATTCTGGAAATTTCTATACTCAAGTAGATATAGTTAAAGGATTAGAATATCGTTTTGAGGCTGGAGGATACCTATACGATAATTTAGGACAGCGTTTTGATCCTATGTATTCTTTAGGAAATGCAGTAAAAGATTATGCAAACTTGTATTACAACCCGTCTTCTGGAAATTCTTGGAACTTAAAAAATATGCTTACCTACAGAAATACTATTGATAAGCATAACTTCACAATCTTAGCCGTTCAAGAATCAAATAGATCACACTGGGAAGGATATTCTATGGTAGGAAATGGTTATAAAGACAATAATAACCAAACTCTTGCGGGTGGAGATTTGACGCAAGCAGAACTTAAAAGCACTTATTCAGGCAGTCAGACTTTGGCTTCTTATTTAGGAAGGGTAGTTTATGATTATGCTGATCGTTATGGAATTTCTGCAGCAGTAAGAGCCGATGGATCTTCTAAATTTTTCGTAGGAAATAAATGGGGTGTTTTTAGTTCTGTAGGTGCTTCATGGAAACTTTCTAATGAGTCTTTTATGGAAAGCACAAAAAAATATGTTGACAATATTAAATTTAGATTTGGATGGGGACAAACAGGAAATAACCAAATTCCTAACAACTTATACGATTCTAACTTGCATGTTGTAATTAGTTCAATGGGAACTTCTTATCTTCCTTCAAATACGCCAAATAAAGATTTGAAATGGGAAACGCAAGATCAGACCAACTTAGGTTTAGATTTTACAATGTTTGATTCTAAATTTTCTGCTTCGGTAGATTTGTATAAAAAAGTTTCTAAAAACTTCTTGTATCAAGTACCTCTTCCAAATTATCTTTCTGGAGGTGGTGATTATGAGGGAGGTGTAAATCCTCCATATTTCAACTTAGGAAGTATGCAGAATAAAGGGGTTGAGGTTACTCTTGGTTATCACAATAAATTTACAAAAGACTTTTCATGGGATTCTAGTTTAAACTTTACTAAATATGTTAATAAAGTTACAGATATGGCAGGTTTAAATATTGTGAAAACAACTGGAACTCTTGCTTATAATACCGTGAGTGTAACGAGAACACAAGAAGGTTTGCCAATTGGTTCTTTCTTAGGTTATGAGGCTTTAGGAATTTATAGAACAGATGAAGATTTAGTGAGATATGGCCATGATGATGGTAGTGGAAATAAAGTGCCTTTGAAAAACGGAACAAACTCATTATTGCCAAATTTTGTAAAAGGTGATGTTATTTATAAAGATTTGAATAATGATGGTAAAATTGACCAAAGCGATTTAACGGCAATCGGAAACCCGAATCCTAAATTTACTTACGGTTTTACAAACAACTTCAAATATAAAAATGTTGATTTATCCATTTTTCTTCAGGGAACTGCTGGAAATAAATTAATGAATTTAACTCGTTCATCTGGAATTATGAACAGTGGTTTAGGCACTAACTATTTAACTGAAGCGGCTGATTTTTATTCTGCAAGTAATTTAGATGGTTCATTGCCAACTCCTTCTAGCTATGATCATATTAATAATGCGATTTCAACTCGTATGATAGAAAACGGATCATATTTAAGAATTCAGAACGTGACATTAGGATATTCATTACCATCAGACATCATTTCAAAAATCAAATTGACTAGGTTGAGAGTTTATGCTTCTGCACAAAACTTGTACACTTTTACAAAGTATACAGGATATGATCCAGAGGTAGGATCTTACAATCAGGATGCGTTAATGACGGGAATTGACAACGGGCGCTATCCGGTACCAAGACAAATTACTTTTGGTTTTAATGTTGAATTTTAATAAAAAGAAGTATGAAAAATATATATAAAAAAGGCGGTGTTGGATTGATGGCATTGTTGATGTTGTTTTCTTCTTGCTCACAAGATTTTATAGAAGTGCCTGCTGAAGGAAATCCAACGATGGGGAATTATTATGATTCTGATGAAAAGTTAGATAATGCAACAAACGGACTGTATGGTTTAGTTTGGTTTAATATGAATAAAGAAGGTTTTTACGGAATTACCGATGTAATTTCTGGAAATATGTATGCTGATATTTATAATGATTTTGGTGATTTTACCGATTTAAGTTTCACTAATACATCGAGATATATCTCAGATTCTTGGAGATCTTGTTTTGGTGCTATTGCAAATTCTAATGCTTATCTAAGCAATTTACCACAAAGTGTTGGGCCAAATGTTAGTAAAGAAGCTTTAAATAATACGTTGGGTGAATGCCATTTTATTAGAGCTTTCTCTTATTTTTTTCTAGTAAGATTATGGGGAAATGTGCCTATTATTGAGAACAATGCGGACTATTCAAAAAACTACGTTATTCCAAGTAACCGAGTTGAAGATGTTTATACGTTTATCGAAAATGATTTGAAATTTGCGATTGCTAACTTGAGAACAAAAAATAGAGGTTCAAATTATGCTGCAAATGCTCACGTTTCTGCTGGATCTGCAAAAGCACTGCTTGCAAAAGTTTATTTATATCAAAAGAAATATGACTTGGCTAGACAAATGGCGCAAGAGGTAATTAATAGTGGAGAGTTTAAATTATTGGGTGGAGACGAACTTCCAAGTAAATCTTTTGCTGATTTATTTTTGCAAAAAAACAATAATAATGAAGAGTCTATTTTTGCTTGGCAATGGACAGGAACTGGAGGTTATTTTGACGGAAACTTTACCAATACATTATTTGCCCCTGAAAATAGATTAGTAGAAACTACATATTCTGGTCAGATTGCCCCATCTCAAGATTTGATTAAAAATGGTTTTGAAAACGGAGACAGAAGAAGAATCGAGACTTTTATGCTTCCAGGAGATTTTTATCCTAATTTGACTTATGCAAAAACATTAGAGATTGGTGCTCCAAAAATTTTAGGCTACACTTTTGAGTTGCAATACGAAGCACAGAAATCTGGAGCTGGACTTAAGAAATATGTTATCGGAAAAGAAAATCTTCCAATTACGGGAGCTTTTAATCCTGTAAATAATGGAGAAAGCAGTATGAATAGCTACATGATGCGTTATGCTGAATTGTTATTAATTCACGCAGAAGCAATTCTTGGCGGACAAACAGGAAGCACTACAGATGCAAACGCACTTAAATCGTACAATGCAGTTCGAAAAAGAGCAGGTTTGCCAACAAAATCTGTAATTACATTTGATGATATTTTTAAAGAAAGACGTGCAGAATTAGCTTGTGAAGGAGATTATTATTTTGATCTAGGACGTTTGCCTTTCGAAAAAGCGAAAGCAATTCTAGAAGCGCAAAACAGAGGAAATAGAGAAGTGGAAAAACACATCACAATTTCAGCAACGAATTTGTTGCTTCCTTATCCTGCTGATGACTTAACTAAAAATCCAAAATTAACGGAAGTAGTACCATATACTTTTAAATAATTTTAAAAATATTAAAATATGAAAAATTTAAAAATTGTTTCATTAGGAGCATGTTTGGTATTAATGCTGTCATTATTGCTTTTTACTTCCTGCTCAAATGATGATAGCGCTGATGCATACACAGGAGCGCCTGTCATAGAATCGGTGATGCCTTCTGGTTATAATGCAGATGGAAGTCTTAAGCCGTTAGAACCAACGAAATTAGTAGATCCAAAAAATTATTATGTAATTCACGGAAAAGGATTTCTAACAGCGACAAAAGTTTATTTCAATGATTACGATACTTATTTTAGATCAACTTTTGTAACAGATACTGATATCATTATTCTTGTTGATGAAAATACGCCTTTTGCAAATGCTTCTAATAAATTAAGAGTAGTTACAAGTAGAGGAACAGCAGAGTACGATTTAATGGTTGCGCCTCCCGTGCCAACATTCAGCGGATTCAATTCTATAAACTGTGAAGAAGGAGATGAGGTAACCATAAAAGGAAAATATTTCTTAGATCCAGTTGTTACATTGGCTAAAACGGCTACAGAACCAGAAGTTCCTGTTGAGGTTGTTTCATCAACTTTGGAAGAAGTTGTAGTGAAAATTCCAGCCAATGCGAATCATAGATATTTGACAGTTTCTAATATTTCTGGAACAGCAGTTTCAAAAGAAGCTATCGGAACAGCATTGTATGATGATAAACTTTACGGAATGCAGTGGGGAGGACCATGGGCAGGTAAAGGAGTTAATTTTGATTTTGATGGCGATTCGTATCAAGGCGAAAAATCATGGCAATGGGAATTTGCAGCTTGGGATGGTGGAAACTGGGGCTTCAATGTTGATATGACTCCTTATAAAGCATTTAGAATTGCTGTGAAAGGAGCTAAAAACGGTCAGGTTAACTTTAGTTTAAACGGCGGGCCAAACTATGTTATTCCAGTTACAACGGCGTGGGTTTACATAGAAATTCCGTTAGATAAATTAGGAAATCCTTCAACTCTTTCAATGATTACATTCCAAGAGTCAAATAGTGATGGTGGTAATACCGTATTGTTTGATGATTTAGGATTTGTATTAAAATAGGAATCGGTTTGAGTTAGTTTGTGATGTTCCCTAGTTGAAAAATTAGGGAACATCTTTTTATAATGAATTAAGATCTAGAAAATGAAAAAAATCGCATTGATGCTTGCTTTAAGTATTTCGAGTTTTGCTTTCAGCCAAGGAAATACTCATAAACAACAAGCCGGAAAATTTGAAGGACTTGCAATGACGCCGCCAATGGGCTGGAATTCATGGAATACTTTTGCAACTAATATTGACGAAAAATTAGTAAAAGAAACCGCAGATATTATGGTTTCTTCTGGTTTGGCGGCAGCTGGCTACAATTATATTGTTTTAGATGATGGATGGATGACGCACGAACGTGATGTAAACGGCGATTTAGTTCCAGACCCAGAAAAATTTCCAAACGGAATGAAAGCGCTTATAGATTATGTTCACAGTAAAGGCCTTAAATTCGGATTGTACAATTGTGCAGGTACCAAAACCTGCGCCGGTTATCCAGGAACAAGAGGCTACGAATATCAGGATGCTAGATTTTACGCAAAACTTGGAATAGATTTCTTAAAATACGATTGGTGCAATACAGAAGGAATTACTGCAAAAGAAGCGTATACAACCATGAGCAATGCATTAAAAACAGCTGGAAGACCAATTGTTTTCAGCCTTTGCGAATGGGGAGATAATCAGCCATGGGAATGGGGTAAACCTGTTGGAAATCTTTGGAGAATCTCAGGAGATATTTATCCTTGTTTTGATTGCGAATTCAAACATCCAGAAAATTGGTCGTCTTGGGGATTTATGAAAATTGCTGATATGCGAAAAGATATTCGTAAATATTCAGGTCCAGATCATTGGAATGATTTTGATATGATGGAAGTTGGAAACGAAATGAATGACACTGAAGATAAAACGCATTTTGCAATGTGGTGTATGCTTTCTTCTCCTTTATTTACAGGAAATGATTATCGTAAAATGTCTAATGAAACTTTAGCAATTTTAACCAATAAAGAATTACTTGCTGTAAATCAAGATAAACTTGGGATTCAAGGATTTAAATATGCTATCTTAGATGGAGTAGAAGTGTGGGTAAAACCGCTTTCAGATGGAGCTTGGGCAGTTAGTTTTATAAATAGAACAGAAACTTCGAAAAAAGTAAATTTCGATTGGAAGAAAAATAATCTCAAAGATGCCGATTTTGGATATGAAGCCGATTTCAATAAAACAACCTTCAAGTTGAAAGACCTTTGGAAGAATAAAGAAATCGGAAATACGAAAAAAGTTTTTACAGCTGAAATAGCTTCGCATGATGTTATTACCTTAAAATTAATTCCTTAAATCTATATAATATGAAATCAAAGGTTTGGTATGTTGCTTTTTTTCTTTTGTTTCTGATGAATGTTTCAAAAGCGCAATTTGTGAAAAAACACGGACAGTTAAGTGTTCTCGGAACTCAGCTTGTAGACAAAGATAATAATCCGATTGTGCTCCGTGGCTTAAGTTTTGGATGGCATAGCATGTGGCCAAGATTTTATAATGAAAAAGCAGTAAGCTGGTTAAAAAAGGATTTTAATTGTAATGTAGTTCGCGCCGCAATGGGAATTGAACTTGGTGAGTACTCCTATATAAAAGATCCGCAATTTTCGAAAGAGAAAATAGAGGCTGTCGTAAATGGAGCAATAAAGTCTGATATATATGTAATTATAGATTGGCACAGTCATAATGTAAACCTGAAAGAAGCAAAAGACTTTTTTGCCGAGATGTCTAAAAAATATGCTAAGTATCCTAATATAATATATGAAGTCTTCAACGAACCAGATTATGAGACTTGGTGGGAAGTAAAAACCTATGCAGAAGAAGTTATAAAAGTCATTCGAGAGAACGATCCGAATAATATAATTTTAGTGGGTTGTCCGCATTGGGATCAAGATATAGATCTTCCTGCTCAAGATCCGATAAGAGGTTATACTAATATAATGTATACGATGCACTTTTATGCGGCAACACACGGTAAAGAATTAAGAGATAGAACCGACAATGCTATTAAAAGCGGTTTGCCTGTTTTTATTTCAGAATCGGCAGGAATGGAAGCTTCTGGTGATGGACCTCTAAATTATAAAGCTTGGCAAGAATATGTAGATTGGATGGAAGCTCGAAAATTGAGCTGGATTACTTGGTCGGTGTCAGATAAAGATGAGACTTGCTCAATTCTAAAGAAATCTGCAAAATCGGAAGGAAAATGGAAAGATGAGGATTTAAAAGAATCTGGAATTAAAGTACGCGAATATTTGAGAATGTATAATAAAGAATAATATATTAGTTAGGTCATTTTTGCAAAGCCCGTTCAAATTAAATGAACGGGCTTTTTTTTGTTTCGGATGAATGCTTTTTGTGTTTAAAAAGAGCTATAGTTTTGAGTTTAAAAACGTTCTTATGATGATTTATTTTTGTAGGAATTTTTTCTTCTAATTGTTTTGTTTGGTTACTTGTTTTTGTATTATGGTTGTTTTTGTGTTTTTTATTTATTTTTATGTACACCCCTGTTTTTTATAGGGGTATTGTTTTTGAAATGTGTTTTGTTGGTGTTTTTGTTCTTGTTTTTGTAGTATTTTTTACTTTAACCCTATTTTTATTTTATTAAAAAGGTGAAAATATGTTGTTGAATTTTCAAAAACAATTATCTATAAATATCAAATAATGATTATTAGAACATTAATTTTTGTAATCCGTAATTCTTCGCCTAAAACGTCAAAAAAGCAGTTTTGAATTATTCTACTCATACAAAAGTTAATAAATTCGCTAATGAAAATGATGATGATTTGAAGGGCGCATGAAAGGTTTTAGAAGTGACTTATACTATTAAATAGATATATAAAAGATTAACTAACCAGAATCAATTAATAACTAAAAACCAAATTAAAACATGAAAAAAGCATTTCACATTTTAGCCGCGATGTTAACAAGTTCTTTTGCCTTTGCCCAAGAAGAGGAAACATCTGCTCCAGCAACCACATGGGGAGGTTCTGCAGATGCGTACTACAAATATGATTTTTCAAAACAAATGAATGGATTGACGAGCTTCACCAACTCGCAAAATTCATTCGAATTAGGAATGGCATCGATTGAAGCAGGTCATACATTTGGAAAAGCGTCTGTTTTTGTGGACTTAGGTTTCGGAAAAAGAGCAGCAGAATTTTCATATAATGAAACGCCAGATAAAGATGCAAGTGCAAAATTTTTATTAAAACAATTATATTTTACATACAATTTGACTGATGAATTTAAAGTAGTGGCAGGTAGTTTCGGAACTCATATCGGATATGAAGTACTAGATGCGGTAGATAATAAAAACTACAGTATGTCTTATGCGTTTTCTTATGGACCATTTTTCAATACTGGGGTTAAAGCGCAATATACTTCTGGTAAATTTACTGCGATGTTAGGATTAACCAACCCGACTGACTTTAAATCGGCTATGGATGCAGGTTCTTACCAAAAAACATTTATTGGTCAAGTAGGATATATTGGAGATACAGGAAGTGCTTATTTGAATTTTACAACAGGAAGTAGTAATCCAATTCCGGGAAGTACAATTCCAGTTTCAGACGAAAATAAAACACAGTTTGATTTAACAGCATCTAAAGCAATTAATGATAGTTTTTCACTTGGATTAAATGCAACTTATGCTAAAACGACAAATGATTTTGACAGTAATTTAGATGGAGATTGGTTTTCTTTGGTAGGATATGCTACTTATTCTTTCAAACCAACCTTGCTTTTAGCTTACAGAATGGAATATTTTGATGCTAAAGATGCGGCTCTAAGTTTAGGAACTTTAGCAGGATCAAGTGTATTTGCTAACACAGTTTCTTTAAACTACAAAGTTGGAAAGCTTACTATAATTCCTGAGTTAAGATACGATGCGGCATCTCAGGATATATTTTTAGACAAAGATGCATTGCCAACAGGAGGAAGCTTCTTCGGATTAATTGCAACAACATACTCTTTCTAGAGATAAAGATTGATATTTTTTTTTTTTTTTGGAGCTGTCGAAACATTCTAATGTTTTGGCAGCTTTTTTATTTTGTTTCAGGTTTCAGGTTTCAAGTTTTAAATTTGAAGTTCTGAATTTCATGTTTTGTTTCTTTCTTCTAACTTCTTTAAAACGCTTTATTTTAATTTAAAATTTCCAGTTCTATGTATGTGGTTATCAACTTGTATTCTTGTATTATATGAATTGTTGTGAAGAGTAGTAGGGATAAAAAAAGCGTTTCTGTTAAATAGAAACGCTTTTTTATTATTTAAATGATGAGGTTTTATTGAACCTGTTTTTTGTATATTGAATAAATCGCATCGATTGTTTTTCTATCTAAAACTGAAGTTGCATCAGTTTGAATATAATGCAATTTAAAAGCTTGAATTGCGGCACTTAAATTTTTGGTGTTGTAACCTATTATTCTAAGCGCTGGTTCAATTTTAAAATCAAAAGGAGCTGGCTCTAAAACTTCATCTGGCCAGATTCCGAATCCTTTTTCTGCTAAAGTTTTCCAAGGAAATAAGGCGCTTGGATCCTGTTTTCTTCCCGGTGCAATATCAGCATGACCTAAAAAGTTTTGCGTCGGAATGTTATAATCCTTTTTCAATTTAGTCAACAAAGCGACCAAACTGCTAATTTGTGCTTCAGTAAAAGGTTTAAAACCGTTATTGTCCAACTCAATACCAATAGAGCAAGAGTTTAAATCTGTTGTTTTTCCCCAAGTCGAATTTCCAGCATGCCATGCTCTTAGATAATCATTAAGCATTTGTACTACTTTTCCATTTTCAGAAATGATGTAGTGAGCGCTTACTTGAGTTTTCGTTTTTGTAAAAGTATTAATCGTCTGCTGTAGAGAATCTTGAGCAGTATGATGAATAATAACGAAACTTGGTTTTCTTAAGTTAAAGTTTACAGTACCAACCCACTCGGTATTTATTCCATTTACCAAATACGTAGAGCCTGTTTTAGATAAAGTGTCTTTTATGATTCCCAGTTGCTGTGCATAAGAAGTGTCAATTGCCAATGGTGAAACTGGCGGAATTGGTTTGGCTTCTTTGCTTGTAATCTGGTTCTCTAAAGTTTTCAGCTGCTGATCATAAGCTTTCTCAGTATTCTTGTACGGATTTGTAGAACAAGCACTGATGATAATTGCTAAAATCAGATAACAAAAAAGTTTTTTTGTCATAATTCGTTGTTTTATAAGTTAATAACGATTATTCTGAAATTTTCGTATCTGGGGCGTCTTTTACTTCTTTTGAGTCTTTGTCTTTAGAATCTTTATCTTTTTTCTTTTTTGATTTAGATTTTTTCATGTCTTTAAAAGTATCCATGAAAGTTTTATATTTTTCAATTTGATCAGGATTTAAAAAAGCGCTGATTTTTTTATCAGTACTCTCTTTTAAAGCTTTAATCTGCTCAATTTTTTGATCTTGACTACTGCTTTCATTTTTCAGCAAAATACCTTGTTCTCTGATGCTTTCAGCTAAAACATTTGAAATAGCAATTGCTTGCAATTCATCCAAATTTACCTGTGGTTTCATTTGCTCCATAATAATTGCAGCAATTTCTTCAGGAGGAGTTTCTTTAGGTTTGCTTGGTGTGCTTTGCTGTTGTCCGCCCATCATGCTTCTGTCCATACCCATTCCGCCGCCTCTTCCGTAGCCGCCACCATAACCATTGCCATAGCCGCCGTAACCATTATTGTATCCGCCTCCATATTGAGCAGAAACAGTGTTGAAGCAAAATAAAGTAAAAACGAAAAGAATTAGGTTCAGAGTAGGTTTCATAAAAGTTTTTTTGTCTAATTTTTGCAATAGTTCACCGTAAATTTAAGCAGGTTCTCCGTATAAATCAAATTCTGTTGCTTCAATTATCTTGATATTAACAAATTCACCAGTTTTAACATAATGCTTAGAAGCATCGATTAGAACCTCATTGTCAACATCTGGGCTGTCAAATTCAGTACGTCCTACAAAATGAGCGCCTTCTTTTCTGTCAATAATACATCTGAAAACTTTGCCCACTTTTTCTTGATTTAAATCCCAAGAAATTTGAGATTGTAATTCCATAATTTCATTAGCTCTTGCTTGTTTCACATCATCTGGAACATCATCTTCTAACAAATAAGCATGAGTATTTTCTTCATGAGAATAAGCAAAACATCCCATTCTGTCAAATTTCATTTCTTGAACAAAATCTTTCAAAATTTCAAAATCCTCTTGAGTTTCTCCAGGGTAACCAACAATTAAAGTAGTTCTAATTGCCATTCCTGGAACTGCAGCACGGAAATCTTTTAATAATTGAGTTGTTTTAGCTTGAGTTGTACCACGACGCATAGATTTTAGAATAGAATCTGAAATATGCTGTAATGGAATATCAATATAATTACAGATTTTTGGCTCACGTTTCATTAGTTCTAAAACGTCCATCGGGAAACCAGTAGGGTAAGCGTAGTGTAAACGAATCCATTCGATTCCTTCAACAGCTGCTAAAGCCTCTAATAATTCTGCTAAATTTCTTTTTTTATAAAGATCAAGACCGTAATACGTTAAATCTTGAGCAATTAAGATCAATTCTTTAACTCCGTTTTTAGCAAGGCCTTGAGCTTCTTTAACTAATTTTTCAATTGGTTGAGAAACGTGAGAACCTCTCATTAATGGAATTGCGCAAAAACTGCAAGGTCTGTCGCATCCTTCCGCAATTTTCAAATAAGCATAATTTTTCGGAGTTGTAGTTAAACGCTCTCCAAGTAATTCATGCTTATAATCAGCTCCAAGAGCTTTTAATAATTGAGGTAATTCTGTTGTTCCAAAATATTGGTCAACGTTAGGAATTTCTTTTTCCAAATCTGGTCTGTAACGCTCAGATAGACATCCTGTTACAAAAACTTTGTCTACAAGCCCTCTGTCTTTTTTATCAGCGTATTCCAAAATCATGTTTACCGATTCTGCTTTTGCATTATCAATAAATCCGCAAGTATTAATTACAATAATGTTTCCTTCTTTTTCTGCAGGAGCTTCGTGTTCAACTTCTTTTCCATTTGCACGCAACTGTCCCATAAGGACTTCGCTGTCATAAACATTTTTTGAACACCCAAGAGTGATTACGTTAATTTTGTTCTTTTTTAAAGACTTGGTTCTCATACTTTTATAAATTGGAGTGCAAAATTACACTTTTTTTATTCAAACATCACTAGTTTGCACTTTGTTTTAGCTGTTTTTTATGAAGCTGCAGTTATTCTTAAGTAGAATTTAATGTGAAAGGCGTTTAAAAGGTAAAAAAAATCCGTCAAGTAAAAACCTGACGGAAATTTTCAATCATCTATTTTGATTTTTAATTACAATTCAAATAATAAAGTCATAGTGACATTGTTTAGTTTTGAAGTAACTTTAGCAGCATCTGTGAAACCTCTTGTGAAAAAACCTTGATTTGATTCTCTTTCTAAGTATGAATAAGCTAAATCTAATTTGGTAGTTCCGAAATTATATCCCAAGCCGGCAGAGTAGCTGTTTAAGTCTCCAACTGTGATTCCGTTTTTATAAGGGCTTCCTTCATAGCGATATCCACCTCTCAAACTTAATTGTTTGATTTTGTATTCAGCACCAATTCGAAGTTCGCCAGTACTAGTAAGAGTGTTGCTAATATCATTATTAATTCCTCTAAAACCTGGGTCATCTGTAGGTTTGAATTTAGTATTTCCGTAGTTTTTTATAGCATAATCAATACTTAATAAACCAGATTTTCCAAATATATATGCGGCACTAAAAGTCCATTTGTCTGGAGTTTGCAAAGTATAAGATTCGTATACATTAATTACATTAGGGTTTATATTAGCATTCAAAGCTGGTCCGCCATCTGCTTGTCTAGTTGTGTAAATGCTTTGAGAAGTTTCGTCGTATAGTTCATACCAAGTATTAGATTCATAAGCTAAACCAAGTCTGAAATTTTCAGTTACTTTCCCTATTGCTCCAAGTTGGAAAGAGAATCCATTTCCGTATGTGTATAATTCGTTGTTGAAGCGTAAATTAGAAATTGTCTCGTATGGCTGTAACGGATTACTATTGTCTTCATAGAAACTTGTAGTTCTTCTATAATCAGTAATGTGAACATTTAAATTAGCTCCAATATAAAATCGGTCTTTATATGAAGTAGCAATGTTAAAACCTACTTTACTGTTATAGCCTCTAGTGTAAACTTCGTTTTCTTGGTAATAATTTCCTCCAGCAGGAATATTCGTTAGATATTCAGTGTTTTCTGGATCAATGGCAGCAGGGTCAATAACATGTCCCCAATATCCCATATAGGCTTGCTGTTCTGTGTAATTTAAATCGCGATAGTCTAAACCATCTATGACTTTTAAAGGGATTCCATTTGCATAAGACATAAAATAGTCGCCTACTGAATTAGTAGGATTGGTTCCAGCTGAGAAAACTTCATTATTGAAATTGTTTGTGTTCTCGTAAGTTGCGCCAATTGCAATTTTATTCCATCCATTTTTTGGATTATTGTCTTTAAATACAAAAACACCACCGGCTTGGTTTAAGATAAAAGAGTTCTCTTTGTCGGAAGTATTATTGCCAAAGTAATTAGAGTTGTTTTTGATATTCTGATTGCTAAAAGATATTCCGACTTGATTGCTGTTGAAAATTGCAGATCCAGCTGGGTTAACGCTTAAGGCAGATATGTCTCCTCCAACAGCTCCAAAAGCACCACTCATTGCTCTAAAGCGAGCAGTTCCGGTAAGATTGTCTTGGGCGTAACGTAAACCGTCTGAAACTTCTTGTGAATATGACGCGCTGACAGTTAGTCCTGTTATAAATAGGAAAAGTATTTTTTTCATTTTGATAAGTTTTAGTTCGAATTTAAGACTGCTGAGGAAAAAATTATCTTCTTCCTCCGCCGCCGCCGCCAGATCTCATTCCGCCGCCGCCACCGCCGCCACCGTATGATCTAGAGCTTCCTCCGCCACCGCTGCTGTTCATTGAACGGCTAGGGCTGCTTGGAGTATAACTTCTTGATGAACCGCTGTTGTTGCTAGGGGTGTAGCTTCTATTTGTTGTAGTGTTGCCGTTTCCGCTATTATAAGATCTTCTGGTGCTGTTGTAATTGCTGTTACTGTAGTCAGAACCGTTTGAATATGATCTTCTATTTGTAAATGTTGGACTTGTTGTTCCGCTATTCGTACTAGTTCTTCTGAAGTCAGTATAACCGTTGGATCTATTTGTGTTGTAGGTTCTATTATTTGTAAAGCTTCCTCTATTAGTTGTGTAGCTTCCTCTGTTGGTGGTATAGTTTCTATTAGTTGTATACGCTCCTCTATTGGTTGTGTATCCTCTATTAGTGCTGTAATTTCTGTTGTAAGCGTAGTTTCTGTCTCCGTAATAACCTGCAGAACCTCTTCTTCCGTAGTTGTAAGAGTAGTTGTATCCATAATAAGGGTATCCATAGCCAGGATAACCCCATCCTGGGTAGCCCCATCCGTAACCTGGGTAACCCCATCCGTAATAAGGGTAGCCCCATCCGTAACCGTATCCATATCCATAATAAGGGTATCCCCATCCGAATCCGAATGACCATGTTGGTGTAGAGTAAACGTTTACAGAAACTTCAGAACTGCTGCTTCCCCATGCAGGATAGCCTGCTACAGAGGCAGTTTGAGTACTGTCTGAATAATTGGTGTAATTATCAACATCAGTAAATATTTCAGTTGGCTGATTGTCATCTTGCAATGATCTAAAGTATTCTTTGTATTGGTTGTTTGTTCCAGTTTGTACATACTTAACAGATGTACCTCCATATACTCCATCATTATCGTAATAAGATGAATTTTGGTAAGAACCACATGACGCTAGCAATAAACTCAATAATCCAATTAAGTAAAAATGATTAGAGTTTTGGCGGAGTGAAAGGTAAGTTTTCATATCTGTGGTGTTTTTTATTGTTGCACATTACAAAATTAGTTAGTTTTGTCAAACTATTTAGTTAAAATTGTATAAAACAAAATTTGTGCCAAAATATATAATATGAGTAAGAACCTTACTACAAGATCAGAAGATTATTCGAAATGGTATAACGAACTGGTTGTAAAAGCAGATCTAGCTGAAAATTCAGGAGTTAGAGGATGTATGGTAATTAAGCCATACGGCTATGCTATTTGGGAAAAAATGCAAGCGGAGTTAGATCGTATGTTCAAAGAAACTGGACATCAAAATGCGTATTTTCCTTTGTTTGTGCCGAAAAGCATGTTTGAGGCTGAGGAGAAGAATGCTGAGGGATTTGCAAAAGAGTGTGCGGTTGTAACGCATTACAGATTAAAAAATGATGAGGATAGACCAGGGAAATTAATGGTTGATCCGAATGCAAGATTAGAGGAGGAGCTTATCGTTCGTCCAACAAGTGAAGCTATTATTTGGTCTACATATAAAGGATGGGTGCAATCTTATAGAGATTTACCTTTGTTAATTAATCAATGGGCTAATGTGGTTCGATGGGAAATGCGTACGCGTTTATTTTTGAGAACTGCTGAGTTTTTATGGCAAGAAGGGCATACTGCTCATGCTACAAAAGATGAAGCAATAGAAGAGTCAGAGAAAATGATGAATGTTTATGCTGATTTTGCAGAAAACTTCATGGCAATTCCAGTTGTAAAAGGTTTTAAAACCGAAACAGAACGTTTTGCTGGAGCAGATGAAACGTATTGTATTGAAGCATTAATGCAAGACGGAAAAGCATTGCAAGCTGGTACATCTCACTTTTTAGGGCAAAACTTTGCAAAAGCATTTGATGTTAAGTTTGCTAATGCTGAAGGAAAACAAGAACATGTTTGGGGAACTTCTTGGGGAGTGTCTACTCGTTTAATGGGGGCGTTGATTATGACGCATTCTGATGATCAAGGATTGGTATTGCCTCCAAACTTAGCTCCAATACAAGTGGTAATTGTTCCTATATATAAGACAGACGAACAATTGGCTCAAATTACTGAAGCGGTTAATGAGTTAGCGGCTAAATTGAGAAGATTAAGAATCACTGTTAAATTTGATGACAGAACAACTCAAAAACCAGGATTTAAATTTGCGGAATGGGAATTGAAAGGAGTTCCTGTTCGAATTGCTGTTGGTCCAAAAGATTTAGAAAATGGAACTTTTGAAGTAGCAAGACGTGATAATTTGACGAAAGAGGTTGTTGCTAGCGAAAAAATCGTTGAACATGTAAATGATCTTTTAGAGCAGATTCAAACTGACTTATTTACGAAAGCATTAGATTATCGTAATACTCATATTACGGAAGTAAATAATTTTGAGGAGTTTAAAGAAGTTTTAGAAGGTAAAGGAGGCTTTTTGTCTGCTCACTGGGATGGAACTGCTGAGACAGAAGAAAAAATAAAAGAATTGACAAAAGCGACGATTCGTTGCATTCCTTTGGATGCTGTTGAAGAGGCGGGAACCTGCGTGTTTACTGGGAAACCTTCTTCTAAAAGAGTGCTTTTTGCTAAGGCATACTAAAAAAAAAATATTTTTTTTACGTTAGGTGTTGCGCAACTAAAAAATAGATGTATCTTTGCATCCGCAATACAGAAGCGCGGTCCGTTCGTCTATCGGTTAGGACGCCAGGTTTTCATCCTGGTAAGGGGGGTTCGATTCCCCCACGGACTACAAGTTATATTACATATTGAAAATTTCCAAACTTAGGAAAATTAGGTCCGTTCGTCTATCGGTTAGGACGCCAGGTTTTCATCCTGGTAAGGGGGGTTCGATTCCCCCACGGACTACAAATTTCAATTTTAAATTGAAGAGAACTTAGAAGGAAATGGTCTGTTCGTCTAGGGGTTAGGACTCCAGGCTTTCGTCCTGGTAACAGGGGTTCGATTCCCTTACAGACTACGAAAATTAGTTGTAAATAAGTTTTATAAAATAAAAATTGGTGTCTCGATTTCTATTTTATTAGTTAAAACCAAAGTGATTGTTTAACAATTGTGGGAGGTTTTTCTTTTTTAACTAGTATATATAATAATTATTACATCTAAAATTAAAAAGAAATGGCAAATCATAAGTCAGCTTTAAAAAGAATCAGAAGCAACGAAAAAAGAAGAGTTCTTAACAGATACCAACATAAAACTACTCGTAATGCTATCAAAGCATTAAGATTAGCTACTGATAAATCTGATGCTACTGCGAAATTATCAACTGTAATCTCTATGATTGATAAATTAGCTAAAAAGAATATCATTCACGATAACAAAGCTTCTAACTTGAAGTCTAAATTAACGAAACACGTTGCTAAATTGTAATTAATACAATTTATTAGATATAGAAAAGTCCTCTTTTAGAGGACTTTTTTTTTTATTTATATTAAATTCTAAAGCCATTTTTGAAAATAAAAAAAAACCAAATTCCAATAGTTTTTAAAGTTGGAATTTGGATTTTTAATATTGGAATTTAATCTAAAGATCTATTTTCTTTTTAAGATATTCTAGCATTGGCAGTGTAATAGGTTTAGATAAAAAATCTATTATAATAGGATATTTTTTTGCTTTGGCTAGATCTTCAGGGTCAATGGTTGAAGATAATACGATAACAGGAACGGTGTTGAATTCTTTGTAATCTGGAGAAGTGAAATGGTCTAAAAATTCCCATCCTCCCATAATTGGCATATTTAGATCTAAAAAAATTAATTCGGGTCTTTTTTTAGCTTTATCGTTAGTGTATTTTAATACGTTGAAATGATGAAGAGCTTCTTCGCCGTTTTGAGCTGTAATAACTTCGTGTGAAAATAAAGATTTTGAAATTACTTTTTTGCATAGCATCAATGTGATAGGGTCATCATCGATGCATAAAATCTGCTCAAGCATAATGATTAATTTTTAAATGTTATTGTAAATGTAGTTCCTTTATTGACTTCGCTGTCGATAGAAATTGTTCCTCCCATTGTTTCTACCTGCGATTTTACAAGGTATAATCCTAATCCTTTGCTGTCTGGATAATTGTGAAATCTTTGATAAAGCCCAAATACTTTGTCGCGATTTCTTTCTAAATCAATTCCGATTCCGTTGTCTTTAAAGGTTAAGATTGTTCGTTGTTCGATTTGTTCTGCTGTTATAGAAATTTTTAGTTTTCTGTTTTCCGATTTATATTTTATGGAATTGGTAAGCAGATTTAATAGAATGCTTTCAATGTAAGCTTTGTTTGTAATAAGTTCAGGGACTTTGTCAAATTTAAGTTTAATTATTGGTTTATGTAATTCAATTTGAAATGAAAGCTGACTAAATACATTTTCAAAAACTTCTTTCAAAGACACTTCTTCTTTTTGCATTGAAGGATTGTCTTTAATAATGATCACTTTTACTAAATCATTTATGGTTTCATTTAATAAATGAGTAGATTTTGTAAATCCGGCTAGTATTTCTTGGAGCTCTTCATTTTCGATTGGGATATCTTCTATTAAATTTAAAAGTCCGATTAAATTAGAAAGTGGTGCCCTAAGATTATGTGATGTGATGTATGAAAATTGTTTTAAGTCTTTGTTGTTTTGTGTTAATTCTCGAATAAGATGTTCTTTTTCTGTTTCTAGTTTTTTCTCATCTGTAATGTCTCTCTGAATCGAAATCCAGTGTGAAATCACGCCTTCATTATTAAAAATAGGAATCATAGAAAATCGTACCCAATATTCTTCTTTGCTTTTGGTGTAAGTAATAGTTTCAATAAGGCACTCTTCTTCATTTTTTATAGCTCTCAAAAGTTTCTGTAATTCATCAGAATCTGATTTTGGGCCTTTGAAAATGTTTGGAGATTTTCCGATAATTTCATTTGATTGATAACCTGACATTTGTGAAAATGCAGGATTTACATATACTATTTTAGGTATTCTTCTCTCAGAAGAATTGGCTTCGGTAATTAAAATAGAATCTTTAGATTGTGTAATTACGGTTTCTAAAAGCTTTAATCGCTGTTCTTCTTCTTTTTGTTTTGTAATGTCCTGAATTGCTCCAATCATTCTGATGGCTCTTCCGTTTTCATCTTTCAATAAAAAACCTCTGTCCAAAACATATTTGTAAGTTCCGTCTGCGCATCTAAAACGGTATTGGTCTTGCCATTTTTCTGTTTTTTGTTCAATAAAAGAATAAAGCTTTATTGACATTCGGATACTGTCTTCTGGGTGAATTTTGTCAAACCACCATTTAGAAGTTTTGCCTACTTCTTTAGGGTCATAACCAAAAACACTTTCAATTCCTTTGTTCCAATTAATGCTGTCTTCTTGAATTTTCCAATCCCAAATTGTATCGCTGGTTGCTTTTGCTACGATATCATATTTCTCATTAGATTCTTCAATTTCTTCGTTGGTTTTGTTTAGCTTTTCAAAGATTGTGATATTTCTTTTTTCATTTTTTGAAAGTATGAGACTGAAAACCAATACTGTAATTAGGATAAATATAATGTCTTTTATTAAAGGCAGGTATAGGTATTCTGGTGAAGAAAAGTAGGTTATGAATAATTTATGACATAAGATTGCCATAATTATTGAGATGATGGTATAAATAAGAGTAATTTGGAGAGTTTTACTTTTCATCACCTCAAATATAGTTAATTTAACTATAACTAAACGTATGTTAATGTCATTTTGAAACCGATATTTTGATGTTTTATATTAACTAATTGATTGTATATACGCAAACTATGTCAGAAACGTTTTTTTTTAGAAAATAAAGTGTACCTTTGCGCCCATTAAAAATCACAGATGGAATCTATTAGAAACATTGCAATTATTGCCCACGTCGATCACGGTAAAACCACTTTGGTTGATAAAATTATGTATCACTGTCAGTTATTTCGTGAAAACGAAAACACAGGTGATTTAATCTTAGATAATAACGATTTAGAGCGTGAGAGAGGTATTACAATTACTTCTAAAAACGTTTCTGTTCAATATAAAGGAACAAAAATCAATATTATCGATACTCCAGGCCACGCCGATTTTGGAGGTGAAGTAGAACGTGTATTGAACATGGCCGATGGTGTATGTTTGCTAGTTGATGCTTTTGAAGGTCCAATGCCACAAACTCGTTTCGTTTTACAAAAAGCGATCGATTTAGGATTGAAACCTTGCGTGGTTATCAATAAAGTAGATAAAGAAAACTGTACTCCAGAAGAAGTTCATGAGAAAGTTTTTGATCTAATGTTCGAATTAGGAGCTACTGAGGAGCAATTAGACTTCCCAGCAGTTTACGGTTCTGCAAAAAACAACTGGATGTCTGACGATTGGAAAAATCAAACAGAAAACATTGAACCATTATTAGATATGGTTATTGCTAATGTTCCTGCTCCAAAAGTTTCTGAAGGTACTCCTCAAATGTTGATTACTTCTTTAGATTTCTCTTCTTTTACAGGTCGTATCGCTATTGGTCGTCTTGAAAGAGGTACTTTGAAAGAAGGAATGCCAATTTCTTTGGTAAAAAGAGATGGTAAAGTAATCAAATCTAGAATTAAAGAATTACATACTTTTGAAGGTTTAGGCCGTAGAAAAGTAGAAGAAGTAGTTGCTGGAGATATTTGTGCTGTTGTAGGTATTGAAGGTTTTGAAATTGGTGATACTATCGCTGACTTCGAAAATCCTGAAGCTTTACAAACTATTGCTATCGACGAGCCAACAATGAGCATGTTGTTTACAATTAACGATTCTCCTTTCTTTGGTAAAGAAGGTAAATTTGTTACTTCTAGACACATTCGTGAAAGATTAACAAAAGAGTTAGAGAAAAACTTAGCGATGAAAGTTGGAGAAACTGATTCTGCTGATAAATTCATGGTTTTTGGTCGTGGTGTACTTCACTTATCTGTTCTTATTGAAACAATGAGAAGAGAAGGGTACGAGCTTCAAATTGGTCAGCCACAAGTTATCATCAAAGAAGTTGATGGTGTTAAATGTGAGCCAATTGAGGAATTAACTATCGACTTGCCAGAAAACCTTTCAGGTAGAGCGGTTGAATTCGTTACTATCCGTAAAGGAGAAATGCTTTCTATGGAAGGTAAAGGTGAGCGTATGATTATTAAATTCAACATTCCATCTCGTGGAATTATCGGTTTAAGAAATCAATTGCTTACGGCTACTGCTGGTGAGGCTATCATGGCGCACCGTTTCATTGGATATGAGCCATACAAAGGAGAAATTCCTGGACGTAACAACGGTTCATTAATCTCTATGGAAAACGGAAAAGCAATTCCTTACTCTATCGATAAATTACAAGACCGTGGTAAATTCTTCGTTGATCCTAACGAGGATATCTATGAAGGTCAAGTAATTGGAGAAAACACTCGTAGCGATGATATGACTGTTAACGTTACTAAAACGAAAAAACTTTCTAACGTACGTTCTTCTGGAGCTGATGATAAAGCTAGAATTATTCCAGCTATCAAATTCTCATTAGAGGAAGCTTTAGAGTACATCCAAAAAGATGAGTATGTTGAAGTTACTCCAAAATCTTTACGTTTAAGAAAAATCTACTTAAGCGAAACAGATAGAAAAAGATATAAAATCTAATTATATTTTAAATTTCAATATAAAAATCCCAAATTCCATCTGGAGTTTGGGATTTTTTTTATGCTGAATTGAGTTGTTTCTGAGATTTAAAATTATAAACCAAATATTGGAATTTAGGTTTTAATAATTGGAATTTTTGAAAGGTTATCTTTTCAAGCTGAAATGCCCTTTAACATTTTTTCCGTTTACAAAAAGTAAAGTGAACCAATAATCATCTGAAGGCATTTCTCTTCCGTTGAAAATTCCGTTCCAGCCTGCGCCACTTTGGTTCATTTGTTTGAGTAATTTTCCATAGCGATCAAAAATGGAGATCGTATAATTTGGCATTTGATCAATATTTTTAATGACCCATAAATCATTAAATCCGTCTCCGTTTGGAGTAAAGAAACGTGGGTAATCTAAAACATATACTAAAAATAAATTAGATAAACCACAGCCATTTTTGTCTCTGGCAATTACATTATAGATTCCTGGATTTACTTGAGTAAAAGTTGGGCTGTCTTGAAAAACAGTTCCATCAAGAGAAAATTCATAATTTCCAGCACCTGTATATTGGATTTGTATAGTATTATCATTTCCAGAAAAATCCTTTATATCTGCTCCAGTAATTGTGGCAGGTTCAGATAAAATTATTTTGAAATTTTTAGTTTTTGGACAATCGTTAGCATTAGTTACTAAAACAGAATAATCTCCAGCGCTATTAATTACTGTAGAATTTGTGCTGCTTCCAGTAGACCAGCTATAACTGTTAAATCCAGTAGCGACAGTTAATGTCATTTCGTCTCCCTTGCATAAATAACGAGTTTCATCTTCAAAATTAGGCGGATCAAAAGTATGAACGATTAATTCTACTGGTGTGATATCATAACAATTAGGGCCGTTTGCTGCACGTGCATAAATGGTTTGACTGTTTGGAGTTGTATTTTTGAAAATATTCGGTAGTTGGTTTGTTTCCGTAATTGCATCGGTTGCCGTTAAAAAATAATTAATAACCAATTCTGAAGGCAAACCAGTTTTGATTTGTGGCGTTACTTCTTCGAGTAAATTAAATTGATATAAACCATCCTGCGTATCATCTCCGTCGCAAGTTTCTATTGGCGATTGGTCTGGAATAACAGAATTAGAAACATTTAGTGTAATTTCTGCTATTGCGCTACAGCCAAAAGTGTTTTCAATACGGGCAAAAACAATTTGATTTAGACCTTTATTTGTATATCGTTGCGGATTTGAAATGGGACTTGTTTTAGCTTGTGCATCAGCCAAAGTTTCATAATATCCCTGATTGATGATTTGAGAATTATTATTTTTTATAATATTACCAGCTTTAGTCAAATCAAAAATTGTAATGCCGTCATTGTCATCATCACATTGTAGCAAAGAAGTATTTGTTGATGGTATTTCAGCAGAAAATTCAACTGTAATTTCTCCAATAGAAACGCAAGTTGTGCCATTCATTGTTGCTTCAACTTTGTACATCCCTGCCGATGGTACGGGATAAGACGGAGATGCTGCTCCTGGAATTTGAACATAAGTATTAGAAGCATCTTTTTTAAACCATTTAAAAGTGTAATTTGTAGGGTTTAAATTAGTATCTAAAGCAAAATTTTCGCCAAAGCAAACAGGGTTTCCATTAGCTGCAGTTCTGTCTTGTCCAAAATTTATTTTAGTTACAAAACTTCCCGCTTCAATAAACACTGCTGAGTTGTATTGTCTAGTAACATCGTCGGCAACGACTAATTTTAAATGATATTTTCTATTCGGAATTACATCTGTAGATGCATTCATCACTATCGTTTGACCCGCATAGTTTATAGGGCTCGAAGCCGTATTGTAACCACTATAATAATTTTCATTTATAGCTTCGCACCCAACTATCGGTTCTCCAGCACTGCCATTTATGGTTTCAATTTTTGGGTGAACTGTCGTAGCTGAAACCGCTGTATTGGTATTGGGTAAAACCGCAAGATTTTTATAATTATCAGCACTTCCGACTTCTTTAATTAAGAAAGCAAATCCATCTGAATAAATGCAGGGAAAATTATTTTGATATTCATTCGAAGCAAAAATATAATTAAAGCTTATCGAATTGGTCAATGCTATAAAATCAAATTCTAAAACTGTTGCTTGAGTACTGTTAGTAATTCCTAAGGCTGTGTTAAGATCTGCGTCACCATTCCAAGCTCTTATTTGCGTGCCCTTAGAACCTTGTTGATTATAAGGACCTTCTGCATTTTTACTCGGTGATGTACTTAAAACTATTCCGCTTGGAAAAGGAAAGTTAGCACCAGCTGTAAAAGAACCGTAACTCTGTTCGTTTGGAGTCGGGTTTCCTGATGCACTTACACTTTCAACATCAACACAAGAACTATTTATTAAAACATTCTGAATTAAATCTGCTGGTGTCGCTGTATCATCAACAGAAATATTCTGAGCACTGATTTTATGGAAAAAACAGCACAAAAGTAAAATTAGAAAAGTTCTTAGTTGACTCATAGTAGCAAATATACTACAAATCTCTATTTTTTAATAATTTGTAAGAAAAATAGATAAACAAAAAAGTCCACACTAAAACGATAAAAATAGCAGTATAATTGACGCTAAAGTCACCTCCTGTTTCAATTCCCATTTGAGAACCAATATTTTTAATTACAGATAATCTCGGACCCGGATTAACAATTAAATTAGACATTGATTCTAAAGGTAAAAACTGAACAATTTTTTCGTCAGTATCGCTGTTTGGAAAAACTTTAAAAGCTAAAGTTCCTCTTATAATTGCTTCGATTATATTCCAAACTAAAAGAAAACCAAGAGCAAAAGCCGAACGTTTTACTAAAATTCCTAAAAACAAACAGAAAGAAAAGAATCCTGTCAGTTTTACAAAAAAGGCTAAAAGATAATCTAAGTCCGAAAAAATGATTCCAAATTCAGTATAAGAAGAAAACCATACGCCTAGAATTAAACTCATGATAAAAACAAAAACGGTAGATCCAAAAGCAAATAGAACGACAGTCAAGAATTTAGATAAAATAAATTCTTTTTTGCTGAGACCATCAATCAAGTTTTGTTTTAAAGTTCCGTAGCTATATTCATTTGCCATCATGGAAACAATTACAATGGCTAAAAAGAATTTCATCCAAGCGGCAACATAAGTATTAAAATGCCAAATAAATGGAAAATTAAAGATTCCCATTTCTGCCAAATGAAATTTGAAAGGACCAATATCAAATTTTATAACAGCAATAAGTGCTATAAAAGAAAGTAATATGAAATAAGTTAAGGTTAATATACGACTGGCTTTATTCATCCAGATTTTTTGCAATTCTATAGAGAGAAGTCTTTTCATGGTTTAGTTTTTTTGGGCGATAGCATTTTTGGTTAATTCTAAAAATTGAGCTTCTAAACTGTTTTTGCGTTTTACTAAATGGCTTAAAACAATGTTTTTAGAAAATAAAAACTGATTTAATTCTGAAGCTGATAAGTCAGAATTTAAGTAAACTAAAATTTTTCCGTCTTCTTCAGCAATTCTGTCAACTGCTGGATTTTCTGCTAAAACCGTTTTTAAAGCTAAATTATCATCGGCTTGTAATTCGAAGAATCCTTCGTTAGAAGACATTCCATCAACAGGGCCAGAATATAAAACTTCACCTTTTCTTAAAACAATAACCTGCGAACATACTTTTTCTACTTCATCCAATAAATGAGAAGCCAGTAAAATAGTAGTTCCTTGTGATGCAATTTTTTTAATGATATCTCGAATTTGATGAATTCCCTGAGGATCTAATCCATTAGTTGGTTCATCTAAAATTAAAATTTCTGGATCGTTCAAAAGTGCCGATGCAATGGCTAAACGCTGTTTCATTCCTAAAGAAAAAGTACTGAATTTGCTGTCTTTTCTTTCGATTAAACCAACCAATTCCAGTTTTTCATTCACTTTAGAATAGTTGATATTTTTGATTTTGCAAACCAGTTTCAGATTTTGCTCAGCCGTCATGTACGGATAAAAATTTGGTCTTTCTATAATGGCGCCAACTTTTTTAAGAGCTTCATGCGTTTCCACATTGCCGTCAAACCAGCGATAATTGCCAGACGATTTGTTGACAACACTCAAAACAATTCCTAATGTGGTCGATTTTCCGCTGCCGTTTGGCCCTAGAATGCCATAAACACGACCTTTTTGTATTTGAAAAGATACATTTTTCAGAGCCTGAATTCGGCCGTATCTTTTACTTAAATTCTCAATGGTTAATATGGTTTCCAAATTTTTCTGGTTTTAGTTTTTAGTATGACGAGTCAAGTTGATTTTTGTTACTTTAAATTCTAACTTTAAATCGTATTGACGTAAATTTGTAATAAAGATATTCAAAATGAGCGAGCCTTTAATGGTTTTAAAAAAACCGTCTTTCCCTTTAACGCAGCCACTTTTAAGTTATTTAGAGCGATACGAACGTATTTCTAAAGTTTCTGTGTTTTATGATGACTTGCTCCGTTTTTCGGGTTCAATAAATGTTTACGATAAATATGATAACGATACGCTTTGGATTCGAGTATATTATGGCGAATTTGAGCGCAGTGAAATTGATTTAAATCTAAAGAAAATCTACTCGCTTTTGCATTCTGATGGAAATAATGAAATCATTCAATTCCTGAATGTTGATGCGATTGATTATTGCACTTTCGGAAATTCGAAGCCTTTTAGAATTAAAGTTCGAAATATTTTGAATGATAACTATGTCCATTTTTACATCAAAAAAGCAGATGCTTCACGTATTTATGGATTAGAATTGGAAGATATTCTTTCGCCAGATAAAATTAACTTTTTGGTTTATAAAGACACTTTGATCGAAGAGCATATTATCGGAATTCCAGGTGATGTTTTTATGGATACGCTTCTGGATAAATGTAGCGAAATGGAAAAAGCGCAGATTGCAAAAGAGTTTGTCAAGTTTAACGAACGCTGTATGATTCGTCTTTTGGGAGATATGCGTGCATATAATTATGTAATTGTCCCGATTCACGATTTTGATCAAGTTGTCTATAAAATTCGTCCGATTGATTTTGACCAGCAATGTTATGAAGGGAATTTTAAAGTCTATCGTCCGCAGTTTTTCAAGGAAAATTTTCCGATGATTCAATTAATCAAAGAGAAATTGGAAGAGCGTTCGATCATTCAATATAAAGATGAAGAAAGAGCGATTTTAGCAAAACGTATTCACTCAGCCGAAACTAGAATTCATAAATTACTCAATATAATGTGTCACGATACGATTTCGACACACGAACATTTGATGCAATTAAAAATGGAATTGTATCGTTATACGAACGACATGAAATTCAAAAACGCAAAATCGATGGGACATGTGATGCACGCTGCATTTGAGTTTATTACGCGTAATTTTAAAAATACCAATTTGGTTTAAATATTTTACCATATAAGTCATATGAGTTCAATTAAGCATTGCTTCTTAAATTACTTATATAACTTATATGGTTTCAAAAACAATAAATTTTATGAAAAAATCTTTTTTAGTTATTTGTTCAATTGTTTTATTAGCTTGCCAGAAACAATCTGGTTCTGATTTTAAAGAACTTTATTCACTTCCAAAAAAATTAAAAGAAGTTTCTGGAATTGCCTATTTTCCTGAATCCAATATTCTTTACACTCTAGAAGATAGCGGAAATAAAAATGCTATTTATGCAATTGATTCTAAAGGGAAATTAGCCAAAACAATCACAATTTCTAACGCTACAAATGTCGATTGGGAAGACATTACAAAAGACAAATCTGGAAATATTTACATTGGCGATTTTGGAAATAATGATAACGAAAGACGAGATTTATGCATTTATAAAGTGGCAAAAAATCAGCTGAATAATGATTTGGCTAAAGCCGAATATAAAATCTCATTTTCATATCCGGAACAAAAAGAGTTTCCTCCAAAGAAAAAAGAAATGTTTTATGATGTTGAAGGTTTCTTTGAGCAAAACGGTTATTTCTATCTTTTTACTAAAAACAGAAGCAAAGGTTTTGATGGAACAGCTTTTATCTATAAAATTAAAAATGCTGCAGGAACTCAGAAAGCAGTAAAAATTGGTGAATTTAAAACTTGTAACAACTACAATCATTGCGTGTTAACGAGTGCAACAATAAGTCCAGACGGAAAAAAAGTGGCGCTATTAAGTCACGATAAAGTGCTTTTATTTAAAGATTTTAAAGGAGATTTATTCCATAAAGGAACCCAAACAGAATTAAATCTAAATCACTTTTCCCAAAAAGAAGCCATCGTTTTTAAAGACAACAATACATTATTAATCGCCGACGAAAAAACAAATAAAATAGGAGGAAAGGTTTATGAGTTTAAGCTTTAATTAAGGTTCAAAGTTGCAAAGGAACAAAGGTTCAAAGGTTTTTAAGTTGTTATCTTAAAAACCTTTGAACCTTTGTCACTATTTACCTTTGTGCCTAATTAAAAACTATATGCTGCTCCAAAAATCACCCTTCCAATTTCGTCAGGAGATTTAAAATAAGAGATTCTCGCTGTAATGACATTTATAGCATTCAACCAAAGTCCGCCGCCGTAATCTTGGTGCCATTTTTTAGAATCTTCACCATCAAGCCAAACCCTTCCATAATCGAAACCGCCTAGAATTCCGTAAGTAAAAGGAACAATTGTTTTGCGTATTTTTCCGATACTTAATCGTAAATCTGAACTTTGAGAGAAATATGAATTTCCTAAGAAACGCTCATTTCTAAAACCACGTAAATCAGTATCGCCGCCTAAAGAAGCACCTTGGTAAAATTCGTAGTTATTGTTTAAAATAGCTTTTCCTTTTAAATAAGTAGCCAAAATCAATTTTCCGTTATGATCAATTTTATGTGTAAAACCTAAAATACTTTCAAGCGTTGGGAAATTCTTTTTGGTTTGATCCAAATTTGTTGTCCAAGTTCCAGCAACCATAAAATACATTCCTAACGTAGGTTTCGCAGCAAAATCTGAATTTTTAAATACATATTTGACCTTCAAACTTCCAAAATTTTGGCTATCGAATACTTCTGGATTTACAATTCCTGGAATATTAATGTATCTGTTTTCAGTTTCTTCAACCGTCATTCTCTGGAAAATTGGCTGAATGCTGAATTCACTTCCAAATCTTCCAACGTGTCTTATCGCGCCTGAAGCATTAAATTTTCTGATACGAACACGATTGTAATCCATATCTACATCATCATCATACTGTGACTCATTTCCATAACCAAAATAGTTCATGGCAAAGTTTGGAGTCGTATATAAAGATTCCACATCAATAACCCATTTTCCTAATAAACCTGGGAAATGTGCTGCGTAATTGAACTCTAAACCGCCAGTCGCAAAATAGTAAAAGGCGTTAAAAATATGTCTTTGCGTATATGGATTCTGCTTAAAATTATTAACGGTATAATTTAAATTAACTCCTACTTTTACACCATCATCAGGATTAAATCCAATGTTTGGAAGTCCTGCAATTACATTGTATTTAGGTTTTTCATAGTTATAAGCATTCACATCATAATCGTCCGTTAACTGCGTCTGTGTTTTAGAATCCAGATTATATGTGTTTTCTTTTGATTTGAAATCGTAAACAATAACTTTTCTTCCGTTTTCGATGTTGTAAGTATCATTGTTCTGACCTCCAATCAAACGAATTTTTATGCTTGATTTCTGATTCCCTTTTACTTCAAAAGTATCGTTGTCATCCAATCCGTAAATCCAAAGATTTTTGGTTTTATCATCTGTTACGGTTTTAGTGTAAACCAATTCATCACCTTCTTTTTTAACTCTGAAAACCTGAACTTCAATTGCTCCTTTTGCATTATGATTCAAAACAAACTTGTCTTTTTTGTCTGTTCCAGCAATCATAATTGTTCTGCTCAAAACGTCAGAATATCTACTAGCATACTTTTGAAGATCTTTTTTTCTTTGTTTTAATTTTGATTTGATTTCGTCAACCGTTCCATCCTGAACTTCTTTTGGCATGTTTTTAAAAGCCTCATCGATATCAGCATCAGTCAGATTTTCTTGAATGTATTTGGCTTGCTCTACCCATTCTTTTTCTTCAGCAGTTTTTAAAAATGCCAAATCCATAGGGTAAGGTTCTCTTCCAAGCCATTTCACATTAATTCTGTCACCTTTAAAAGATCGCATATGACGAAGTGGAGGCATATTCATGATAAGTGAAAGCAAAGCACCGTCATATTTTACAAAAGCTTGATCACGATCTCTTGGAATAGGTCTGTAAACTACTTTTCCATCTTCTTTATATTCTGCCCAACGCCATTGGTCGCCGTGTCTGTCCCAATCTCCTATAAGAATGTCAAACAAACGGGCTTTTATATATTCTTTTTCATCAACCACATATTTTTCATCTTTATGAAGATTTAGCATCAGATCATCAGTTCCGATGATGTTGCTCGGTTTTCCGAAATTTTTTCCATCTAAATGATTATCTGCTGGTCTTTCTTCAACCATATATAATTGATCGCCGAAACTCGCATTGAATTCTCCTAAACCATTTTGTTTTGGAACATAATATAAAATCGGATTCGTATGCCTCAAACCAATTTGGTCTGACATTCCACCAATTGCAAAAGAAGCATAAGGATGAGATGTGGTGTAAAAATCAAATAAGAAATCTTCGGCATAGGTTTTCTCAAACTCATTTACGACATATTGATCTTTAAAAGCAACGGATTGTAAAAATACTGTTGCACTTTTTTTCATGGCACGCATGATAAACTCACGACCTTGAGGATCAGACATTCTTAAAGAAACTGATTGATGTCCGCCGCCTTCGCGAATAGGTTTCAAACCACCTTTTAGAGTGTCTACAGTTGCGGTTGTAGCTTCAATAGGAAGACTGTAATATTTTCTGTAATGCTGTCCGAATAAAAATTTATGGAAAGCACCTTTTTGAGTCATTTTTGGAGAATAAATCGAAGTTGTCACTTTTGCAGGAAACTTATTCGGAATATCTGAAGCCCAGTTAATTTCTTTAGCTTTTATAATTTCGCGTTCAAAAAGAAGTTTCTCTTTGTTGTTTTCATTTCCATAATATGAAACTTTTGCATCGCCACTTTTAAACATTGTTAAAACAGCATAACCATTTCCGCCATACGAAAAATCATAAGGGCTAATTGCTCTCGCTGCTTCAGATTTTGATCCTGCTCCGCTAATAATCTGCTGAATGTTTTCTTTGCTGATATATTGCAAGTTATGATCGTGACCAGAAACTACAATTACATTTTTCTGTTTTTGTAAAAGCGTCTTTATTCTTTTCGTATAAATAGTATATTGCTTATTTTGAATATCTTGCGGACTAACTCCAGATGTTTTTCGAAGCAAATTGATGAATGAACCAATTACTGGAAGCGGAATTTTTTGCTCTAAAGGAAATAATTGTTTTTCTAACGAAAATTGTCCGCCATGTGTTCCGTTACTCAATAACGGATGGTGAATGGCCAAGACAACTGTTTTCTCTTGGTTTTTATTTAAAAGCCCTTCTAATTCTTCAAAAAAAGCTTCTCTGGTTTTAATTTCGCAATTGTCATTTATCGTTGGATGATCGTTCCAATCTTCCAAAAACCATTCACTATCAACAGCTATCAAAGTGGTTACGCTGTCGATTTTTACGTCTTCAATCGGACAGGTTTTTCTTGGCAGAAAACTCTTTTTATCGTCCAAATATTTCGTTACAAAATCAGCCTGACGCTCTAAACCTTTAATGCCGCTGTACCAATCGTGATTTCCAGGAATTACAATTGTTCTTCCTTTAAAACCCTTAGTTAATTTTAATTGATTTGTCAGTTTTGTTTCTGCTAAAGCCTTGTCTTCTGGGTTTTTATTGCCCGGAAAACCTTTTGGGTAAATATTGTCACCTAAGAAAAGAAGCGTCGATTTTTTATTTGCTTTTTTCAGCTTTTGATGCAAAAGTTCGAGCGTTTGTTGAGCCTGCTCTTCGTCGGCATTTCCAGCATCTCCAACAAGAAAAAAGGTATGTGCAATTTTTATAGTGTCAGTTGCGTTTTCTGTTTCGTTGGCACTAACATTTTTTCCGTACTGCGGTTTGCGCGTTGCACAGGAATAAACAATGAATAGGGCCATAATTGCCAAAGAAAAGTTTTTAATCTTTGCAATAAAATGATTATCCAAAAACAATTTCATAATTTAGTGGTATAAAAATATTCTTTATGAATCTAATAGAACAATCCGAGGATTTTGTCGGTAATTTACTCAAAGATAAACTTTCTAATTTATATTCTTACCATAATTTTAATCATACTTTTACGGTGGTTACTGCGGTAAAAGAACTTTGCAAAAAAGAAGATGTAGAAGGCGAGGACAAAGAGGCACTTTTGGTGGCTGCGTGGTTTCACGATACGGGATATATTGAAGGATATGAAAATCACGAAAAGAAAAGCACCGAAATAGCAGCAGAATTTTTGCGTGAAAAAGGAAAATCGGAAGAATTTATTGCTTTAGTTTCTAGTTTGATTCTAGCTACTGTTAAAGAATATGAACCTAAAACGCATTTAGAAAAAATTATTCGTGACGCAGATTACGCTCATTTAATGGGTGCAGAATATGCTACAACATGCGAATTGCTTCGTTTGGAATTAAAAAATGCTGGAATTGTTAGTTTTTCTAATGCCGAATGGACAAGAGAAAATTTAAATTTCTTGTTGAATAAACACCGTTTTTATACGGATTACGCTTTAAGAAAATGGCAGCCTTTGAAGGAGAAAAACCTATTAATGATTCAGAAAAAAATCAATAAACAGGAATTGAAAGCTGCGGCAGCAATCGAAGAAGAAAATAAAAAAAGAGAAAAAGCGGAAAAAGCCGAAAAACCAGATCGCGGAATTGATACTTTATTTCGTGTCACACTTGGAAATCATACACGTTTAAGCGGAATTGCCGATAGTAAAGCCAATATTTTATTATCTGTAAATGCAATTATTATTTCAATTGCATTATCATCTATTATTCCAAAATTGGATAGTCCGAAAAATGCGCATTTAGTTGTTCCAACTTTCATCATGCTGATGTCGAGCGTGATTACGATTATTTTTGCCATTCTTTCTACACGTCCAAAAGTGACTTCAGGATTTTTTACCCGAAATGATGTTGAAGATAAAAAAGTCAATTTAATGTTTTTTGGAAATTTCTATAAAATGCCTCTTGAAGATTACGATTGGGCAATGAATGAAATGATGAAAGACCGAGATTATCTGTACTCGACAATGATTAAAGATTTGTATTATTTAGGATTGGTTTTACAGAGAAAATATAATTTACTTCGAATTGCGTACAATTTCTTTATGTTCGGAATTATAATTACGGTGATTGCATTTGTGATTGCTTTTAAATCGATATAATTTGAAATTTTAAACACATAGAAACATAGATTTTTCTGCGTCAAAAAAGAATAAAGAAAGAAACTCGTTTCTCACACATAGCTAAAAATACAGAAAGCTTTGTCAAAGTTTTAAACTTGACAAAGCTTTTTTTATTAAAAATCCGTTTAATCAGCGTACAATAAAGTCACTAATTAGTTGATTTCGTCTAATAAATCCTGATAGGTTATTTTTTTAACTTCTGAGTTTGAATTATTGTTGATTACTTTCACACGAATCGCTCTCAGACCAGAAACTCCCTGAAGATCTTCCACTTCAAATTGTTCAATTGATGGTTCAAGAATTTTTTTATGTTGCAAGTATTTAATATATTTTAAATATTCTGCTTCTTCGCTGTTTTGAGAATATACAATAGTGATTTTCTCCTTTTCAGTAATTCTTTCGTTTGTTCCTTTAATATGCGATTTGTCAATTCGTTTTTTAACCACTTCGTATCTCGCGTTATAAGTTCCATCAACATCAAAACGTTTTTCATCCATTCTAAAACGGATTGAAAGCGGAGAACTGAAAACCAAAATCAAAGAAGTAACGTCCAATTCATAAGGCAATGAGGTTTTAAGATCGTGATGCTCCAATTCCATTTCGCATAAAGTCTGCAATTGCCACAAACGAAGATTGTGCAAATACATGATATCGAATGGTTTTGTTGGCGAAATTGAAGCTCCAATATATAAATTGTGTTCTACACCATCCGTTTTAAAACGTTCGTAATAATGCGGATAAATCTGCTGTGCTTCAACCTGTTTTCTATCTAAAACAGTTGCCAATCTCTTATTGATAATCGACATTGCATTGTCGAATTTTTTTCTTTCCTGATAAAACATTCCAGTTTTTTCGTCCAGATTTTCAAAGTAAAGTTTTTCCAGTTTTTCGCTTTTAACGTTGCTTTTAGTATTCTTTAAAATAGGATGAATTTCTTCTTCAATGTAACGTTGAACATGCTGTTCGGTATCTGCTTTTAAAGGAAAATCCAATTCGCTTCTAAGCGATTCCAATTCAAATTTTCTTTGTTCCAAAAGAACAAGATTCGAATTAGATTCTTGATTGTCGAAAATTTCCAAAAGAGCCGTAAGCTGATTCTTTAAATCGATTTTTACAGTTTCATTTCGGTGTTCAGACGAACCTTTAATATCAATTTGACCATACAGCGGATATACATTTTTAAAAACAATTTCCTTAAAAATATAATCTTTCGTATGATTCATATTCTGAAAATAATTCTGCGATTCTCTTTTGAATTTCCAATAAACGCTTGGGTGAATCGTAGTATATTCTCGCTGAATAATCGCTTCAATCTGATGCTGCATGTCGGTATTGTAACGATCGATTGTATCAGTTAAATACGGTAGAACCAAATCTAGTTTAGTTGCATTTACAGTATTTAAATCTCTTGGATTTTCAGAAACCAATTCGACAACCCCCAATAAATGTCCGCTTTTAATGACTGGAGCAAAAATACAACTCTGAATTCCTTGCGCCAGTAAATGCTCTCCAAGTCTCTTATTTGAAGACTGTTCTGTAAACTTGCTCACATTTGAAATTACAAAAGGCTCCTGATTGTCTAACAGATTTTCGAAAGAACATCCAAAAAAAGCATTTTTACAATCTACTTCCTGATCGGCAGAAAGTAAAAAACTCTTCATTTGATTTTCGTATTTAGCAGGTCTTATAAATTTCTCTTCTTCAGGATTATAAATAATAAATCCAACTTTTAAGTTAGGCAAATTAAAAATCGACTGAAAAATGTTAGAAATTTCTTGATCTGTAGCAACGGTTTTTGGTCCTGGTTTTAGGAGATTACTTTTTAAAATAGAAATAGCACTTTCTGTAGTGGCATCAAATAAAGAAACAATTCCGAAACCTCTTAAAATCCAGCTTCCTGGAGGGAATTTAGATTTCCATAAATTAATATCGTTATAATTATCAATTAATTGATCGATATCTTCTTGGGTTAATGGAACAGAATTTTCTGTTGGAATAATTTCCATGAAATCAGCATTATATAAAATTCGATAATGCTTTTCTACACCATTTTCATCTGGAATGTCATAGAAAAAAGGCTGATTAAAATCAATACGCTGATTGTAGTAATAGCTAAGAATCAGACAACAGTTATTAATGTAGAATTGATGATCGCTAAAATCACGAATTTCCATGTAAAATTCATCTCCTGCATTTTTCAAGATTTTTTTGAAACGCTCCGTATAGTTGAAAGAGATATTTTGAAATGGAATTGTAACGGCTTTTATTTCGTTGTGCGTCAATGCAGTCGGAAACAAATCAGCCAAAATATTCTTAATTAAAGCCTCATTATCTTTGATGACAGAATAATCTTGAATTCCAGTTCTCAATTCAGGAATTAAATCTATCTGTTCTAAAATCGCTTTGGCATAGTTAGATCTATAATCAACATTAGACAAGGCAATTTCTTCAAAAGATTCAATTAGCTTGTGAAATGAAATTATAGTGTTAAAAGGACTTTCTTTGAAAAACTGAATATCCATCTGAGTAATTTTTTAATGCAAAATTAAGCATAAATTAAGAATGCACGACATTTTATGATTTCTTTCCTCTATACTTAAATAGTTGTTTCCCTTATAATTAAGGGGTTTCTAGTCGCTCTTTTTAATTTTAACTAAAAATTAACATTACAAATAACGGAACGATCGTTCCGTTATTATATCTTTGTACCATAATAATTGAATAATCAATAACTTAAAAACAAATAACAATGAAAAATTTAGAAAATAAAGTTGCGATAGTAACTGGAGGAAACAGTGGAATCGGATACGCAGCAGCGGCTGATTTAGTAGCAAAAGGTGCAAAAGTAATTGTAACAGGAAGAAACAGAGAAGCTTTAGCAAAAGCGGAACAAGAATTAAACGTTACAGGAATTGTAGCTGATCAATCTGATTTAAAATCAATAGACAATTTAGTAGAAGAAGTAAAAGCAAAATTTGGAAAAATTGATATCGTGTTCTTAAATGCTGGTACAGCTTCTTTTGCTCCCGTAGAATTAGCTCCAGAAGATCATTATGATACAATTATGAACGTAAATACAAAAGGAGTTTATTTTACTGTTCAGAAATTATTGCCAATTTTAAATGACGGTGGTTCTATCATCTTCAATACTTCGGTAAATGCTCATCTTGGAATGCCAAATTCTAGTGTTTATGCGGCAAGTAAAGCAGCTGTTTTATCTTTTAATAAAGTATTTACTGTAGAATTAGCTCCTAGAAAAATCAGAGTAAATGCTGTTTCTCCTGGACCAGTTGAAACTCCGCTTTATGGAAAACTAGGTTTGCAAAAAGAAGAAGTAGAAGGCTTTGGAGCTGTTCTAGGTGAAAAAATCTTATTGAAACGTTTTGCTCAATCTGCTGAAATTGCAAAAACAGTTTCGTTCTTAGCTTCAGATGATGCTTCATTCATTACAGGAACTGAAATTGTAGTTGACGGTGGACTTACTGTAAATGCAGTTGTATAATTTTTTTGACTAATTCAGGAACGATTGTTCCGTATTTTTATATCTTTGTAAAGAATTTAATTTGGATATCATGGCTAGAACGAAAGAATTTAATGAAGATCAGGCTTTAGATAAAGCAATCGAAATTTTTTGGCACAAAGGTTACAACGGAACTTCGGCTCAGGATTTGGTAAACCATTTAGGATTAAGCCGTTCTAGTTTGTATGATACTTTTGGAGACAAACAAAAGCTTTTTGTAAAATCTTTGAAACGATATCAACAGCAAAATCAAGACGTTCTGATAGAACTTTTAGAAAATGCTCCAAATATAAAAACGGCTTTTACTGAAATTTTTAAACAAGCAGTTGTAGAAAGTCTTCAGGATAGAATTACAAAAGGTTGTTTTATGGTAAATTCTGCTGTAGAACTGGCGATGCACGATCCTGAAATTGCAAAGATTGTTCACGACAATCAAAAAATGGTGGAAGATATTTTTTCTAAAGCCATAAAAAAAGGGCAGGAGTCGGGACAGATTTCTGATAAACAAGAAGCTCGGTCTTTGGCTCGTTTTATCTTTAATAATTATTCGGGAATCAGAGTTTTGGCAAGAGCTGGCGAGCGAGACAAACAAGTTTACGATGATATTTTAAAATCGATTTTTGCTTTGTTTTAGAAAATTAATTGCAATAAAAAAACGGCAGTTACAATTGTAGCTGCCGTTTTTTGTATTAAATAAGTAAGTAATAGAAAATGAAAACCCTTAGTTTTTTTCTTCTTTGTTGAAGTAAACTAAGTAGTAATACATTTGTTTTTCTTCATCCCAGCCTTTTTCAACAAATTTTTCTGCACTTTCAGGATTGATGAAATCCATTTTAATCTGAATGTGAGTATCCAAATTAATTACGTTTTTAATCGATTTTCTAGCGTCAGAAACCGCTGCGTTGGCAATAGGGAATGAGGTCACATCTTCGATGCTGTATTTTTCTCCTTTATCAACTTTATAGTTTTTAAATTCAGGGATCAAATCAGGGTTGTCAATTACTTCATTCAAGAAATTCTGTTCTTCAAACTGATCATTTTTAGCGAAATAATTCACAGATCGGTTCATAAACATTACTTCCTCTTTCTTGTCTTCAGCTGGCAAAACAACGTCTTTTGCGAAGTTTTGACAGAATTTCAAATATTTTTTAGTGATGAAATTTTCATCTTCGAAAGCATCTACAGATAAAAAGTGCTCTAACCAGTAACGCGCATCGTAACGGTTGCTGTCTACAGTTAAGATTTTATATCCTTCTTCTTTTTTGTAGTTGAAAATCAAACATCCTTTATCTAATTTACTCAAGTTGATTCCTTGTTGTAAAATCATTTCAAGGTTGCTTCCATTTTCTTCAAACTGTAAAAAGTCAGCTTGTAATTCGCTTTTAAAAATTCCGATTGCATCAACCACATTGTTGTCGATACTTAAACCAGTTAAATACGTCACATAAACCTCTCCATTTTTAATATGCGGATGATTTGACTGCTCGTACAAATGTTTTGTGATGTTTTTAGAAACCTCGTGTACACTTGCCGGATTTGTAAAAATCTCAGTTGCATATTTAAACATGTCGTTGTAATCCAAGTCCACTTCATGTGCAAACTGATAATAGTTTTCTTCTTTTTCTCTAAAAGGCTTAAAAAAGAATTCTTTTATCAAAGGAACAATCTCATCATTTAAGTTAAATGGCTGCTCTGATAAAAAAATAGCCTCATTACGGCTTTTGTTTCCTACGCGGTGTATCGCCAGCGTGTCGATGTGGGTGTTGAATAAATTGATCATTTTTTTCTAGGTTCAGAGGTGCAAAGGTTCAGAGGAACAAAGGCTATTTGCGATCTTTTACTTTTCGTATAAAAGAACTCAACATTCGTTCTAACTCCTTACTTTCTCCATTTATTTTACTGAATTGGTACTCGGTTATATATTTTAGATTGAATGAAATTTCTAGCTGAGTCTGCATTTCAAACAATGACGAAATAGAAATATTTAAAAATCTCAAATAGTCACTGTTTCCATCTCTGCCATATCCTTCCGCAATATTACTTGGTATTGATATTGAACATCTTCTGATTTGTGAAGATAGCCCGTAAATTTCTTCTTTTGGAAATGAATTTGTTAATTGGTAAATTTCGGTTACAAGATTCATAGATCTTTGCCAAATTAAAAGGTCGCGAAAAGTTTTCATTTTATATTTTAATAATTAAAATATAAAAATAAAGAAAAATATTACATTTTAAAATCATAAGATTTTAAAGAAACCTTTGAGCCTTTGTACCTATGACTCTTTGAACCTCAAAAATTAATTCCAATTCTCCTCAAACCCATAATCCTCAAAGCTATCATCGCCTTCGAACATGTCTAGATCATCTTCGTCTAGGTCGTCTTCAAATTCTCCGTAGATATCGTCGTGCATGTCATCTGCTTCAAAGCTTTTTTCGATAGCGTCTGCTGGCATTTCACCGTGAGAGAATAAAGTTTCTGGGTAAGTAACTCCAACTTGTTCATCTTCGACTGCAGCCAATTCAACTAAGAAAGTCCACATGCTGATGAAATCATAAACGTAGATAATCTTTGTATTTTCTTTGTCTAAAATACTAGATAACGGATAATCGTTCATGGTTCTTATTTCGCCAGGAACATCTCCTGTATCGAAAAGCGGAATTTCATCTTCTTGATTCCAAGTATCATCACAAGTATAAAATGAAGCCACTTCCGATCCGTCAAAGCCAAAAGAGTTGAAGATTGCATTGTGTAAATCCTCAAGTGTATCTTCCTCAAGAATAGCAATGTCTCTGAAAATATCTTCTTCGGCGTCTAGAATAACTCTAAATTTATAAACCATAATCTTTGTTTTTATTGAGAGGTCAAAGGTAAAATATAAAAAATGAAATACGAATCACGAATCGTGATTTGTTGAAAAGATTTTAGAAATTTGATAGTCAATAGTTTGTCAGGCTGAGCGAAGTCGAAGCCCTTTTTCCAATTGAAGCGTCCTTCGACTTCGCTCAGGGTGACATTCAGAAGAAAAACAAAATTACTTTCTCGCTAATCTTTTTCTAATTTTATGATAATGTTTGTGGTAATTGCTCGGATAACTTCTGCTTGGCGTCATATTATTAAAAATCAAGGCCGTTAAAAACAGAATCAGGACGCCTGTAAAAACTGGAGAAAGCACATACATATAACCTAAAGCTTTTACTTTTTCTGTTCCGATAACTGCAATTAAAGCAGTTGCTCCTCCAGGTGGGTGAAGCGTTTTAGTGATTTGCATTAAAATAATCGCTAAAGAAACTGCTAATGGAGCAGCAATATACATAACGTCTGGAACCAGTTTGTTAACCGTAACTCCGACAAGAGCTGAAATTACGTGCCCTCCAATTAAATTTCGAGGTTGAGAAAATGGACTCTGAATAATTCCGTAAACCAAAACGCTCGAAGCTCCAAAAGAACCAATTAAATAAACGGCATCAGGTCCAGAAAAATGTATCGATTGTACATAAGCCAAAATTCCGATTCCGACGAAAGAACCTAAAAAGGACCAAAAGTGCTCTTTATAGTCAATTAAAGTCTCTTTGTAAAGGATGTAACGTGTTTTGCGATAGCTTCTTTTTATTTTTTCAGTTGGCATTATTGTGGTATTATATTTTACTCGTTATGCTTTTAAATATACTTTGCTGTATGTTTTTAATTTTCAGATTATACTTATCTGAAATTATTTAACTAAACTTGGAGAATAACTATAAACGGTATACGGATAAATTGTTTTTGCAGTGTATTTTGAAATTAAACAAACTACAAGAATTGGGAAAAACAAAGTATAATCGTTTGTCAATCCGCAAACTAAGAAAATTGCTGTAAAAGGCGCGTGGATACTTGCACTCAGAACCGCTGCCATTCCGATAATCATAAAGTTAACCGGAATTACATTTACATTAAAAAAGCTATTTAAAATTGAAGCCAGTAATAATCCTAAAAATGCTCCAATGAATAAACTTGGTGCGAAAACACCTCCGTCACCTCCAGAAGCCAATGTTATTGAAGTTACAATTGGTTTTAGAATTAAAATTCCGATGAAGGTCAATGCTAAAGTTATAGTCAATTGCATTTGTGCAGCTCCTCCAAAAATCCCTTTTATCGCGTGATAACCTTCTCCGTATAATTGAGGAAACATGAATAATGAAGCACTTAATACAATAGATCCTAAAATGATTTTGTAATAATGCGTATCGATTTTACCAAATTGCGATTTGAAGAATAAAACGCAACGCGTTAGGTAAACCGAATTCATTCCAGCTAAAATTCCTAAAAGAATGAAGTACGGAATTGCTTTTAAATTCCAAGTTGCAATTGAAACCGCAAATAAAGGTTCTTCTTTTAAAATGGTTAATAAACCAAATGCAATTGAAACTGCAATTAAATTTGAAATGATAAATGCACGAGTTACTTTTCTAGAAATAACTTCGAAAGCAAATAAAACTCCCGCAATCGGACTGCTGAAAAGTGCCGTAACACCCGCTGCAACACCCGCGCAGATTAATTCTGTTTTGTATTGACGGAAAACATTTTCTTTTTCGTGAGCAACAGATCCGATAGTTGCTGTAGCAACAACGGTAGAAACTTCGATTCCTGTAGAACCTCCGAAAATAACCGTTAATAATCCGTTGATGAAGTGAGATGGAATTTTATAAGAAGGAAGATTTTTTGATTTTGATGCTGTACTTTCAAAAACTTCTTTAATTCCTTTGTTTTCTTTTTTCTTAAAAAGATATTGTCTTAAGAAATAAATTACCGATAATCCGAAAACTGGAAATACGATATAAAATACTGGGTGAACTGATACTTCGTGGAAGAAAATTTCTTCGTAATATTCAGTTATTTTTTTTAGTGAAATTCCGAGGAAGGCTGAAAGAAAGCCAATTAAAATAGAAACAATTACTAATTTTCGGAATTTGATTAATTGATGATTTTTTTTGATTTGCGCCGTTTTGTTCATCACTATATATTTGAAGATCCGCACTTTTTTATCTGCGGGTTACAAATTTAAGCATGAAATTCGGTTTTTTCTAGGAAATATTCATTTTAGTGTGTTAAAAGTGATATAAACAGGAAAAATCTCGCATTATTTTTCTTAAAAGGAACAAAGAGGCAAAGTTACAAAGGGACAAAGGTTTTTCTCATGTGAAATGACATAAAGTGTAAAAACCTTTGTCCCTTTGTCCCTCTGAAAGACCTATCTCTCGTAGAATTCTATTGGAAGTAAATCGGGATCAGCAATAAAAGTGAAACGTTTTTCTGTTGTTTCGTCAATTCTAATAGGCTCTGATTCTATATTTTTTGAAGTTAAAAAAGCAATTGTTTCTTCCAAATTAATCACTTCAAAAGCCAAATGACGCAAACCAACAGCTTCTGGACGTGAAGGTCTTTGTGGTGGATTCGGAAAGGAGAATAATTCAACAACATAAGAACCATTTAAAGCTAAATCCAATTTATAAGATTGGCGTTCTTCGCGATAGATTTCTCTAATTATCGTTAAACCTAAAATCTGAGTATAGAAATGTTTCGATTTTTCGTAATCGGAACATAAAATGGCAATATGATGAACTTTATTAAGGGTAAGCATTATTTTTGTGATTCAGGTTCTTGATTTAATTTTCGAATAACTTTCGCTGGATTTCCAACTGCCAATGAATTGTCTGGAATATTTTTCGTTACAACAGATCCGGCTCCAATAACGCAACCTTTTCCGATAGTTACGCCAGGGCAGATAACCGAATTTCCGCCAATCCAGCAATCATCTCCAATTGTAACTGGATAAGCATTTTCTAATGTTTTTCTCAATTCAGCGTCAAGCGGATGAGAAGCAGTATAAATTTGAACATTTGGTGCAATAAACACATTCGATCCAATATTTACTGGCGCGCAGTCCAAAACAACACAATTCACGTTGAAATAAACATTTTCTCCGCAGAAAATATTATAACCATAATCGCAATGAAAAGGCGGTTCGATATATAAACCTGCTCCAGCATTTGGAATTAGTTCTTTTAAGATCTCTTTTGCTTTTTTAGTAACTCGATATTCTTTTACATTCAAGCTATGTAAAAGATTTTTTGCGGCGCGACGGCCTTTAACTAATTCAGGATCAAAAGCGTTATAATATTCGCTAGAGATCATTTTTTCTTTTTCTGTTTTCATATTTACATTTTCGTCTTGGCGATTTTATCATGTATTTTTACAGTTTCCTGTAAAGCTGCAGTACAATACCAAGGCGTTAATTCGGCTTCAAGTAAATTGGCTTTTATTGCAGGGTCAGTGGCAACAAGAGCTTTGGCTTCTTCTATAGTTTCGACATTAAAAATATAAATGCCTCGATAATTTCTATCATTTTTCATGAAAGGACCAGCCACAACGAGTTTTCCTTCTTTGGCTAATTTTCCAATGTTTTCCATATGACCTTCAAAAAGTTTTTTGGTTTCTTCTTTCGATGCCGTTTTATTAGTTCCAGATTTTAAGAGACAAAAAACATATTTCTTCATTCCGTATTCGTCAGCATGAAGCGATTTTGCTAAAGCTTCATCGTATTTCGCTTCAGTTTCTTGTGAAAAACTGATAGTGCTAAAAAACAAAAAACCGAAAATAAATAGTATTTTTTCCATGTTATGAAGTTTAAGAAAATATTTAAAGGTCATATTGTAATGTTACAAAATTTGGTGTTTTTTCATGGTTTTTATCTTCCCAACTATTAAATACAAAATCTTCAATTTTTTTAATGAGATCAGAGTCTAATTCTATATTGGTTTGCTTACAAAAAGCTAAAATTGTCACATAACCTATAATAGTTGGATTAGTATCAGTAATAAGAAGTCCTTCGACTTTTTTTACTTTAACAGTCCATTTGGTTTCAATTTCAGAAAAAATTAATTCCAAACCTCTTAATACTGCTTTTCTCCAATCGGAAAAACGTGCTTTACCAGGTTCATCTTTCGCAGGAATACTTGCAAAATGCCCCATTCCAATCCAACCTTCACCCGTATATTCTTCAATAATTTCATTTTGATTGTCATTTTTACTGATTTCTAGATTTACGATGGCTAAAAAAGTTTTTCCATTTTTAACCTTTCGCCATTGATAATCTAATGTTTCATCAATCATATAAAAATTTTAAAGCAGTTTCTTCAAAATAACAATCTGTCCTAAATGGTAAACGTCATGCTGAATAATTCCGTGAAGATGTTCATAATACGTATGGCCATTATTTACATAGATTTTAGCTAAATCAGCATCACTAAAATCTTCAAAAAAAGCATTCCATGAATCTTGAGATTTTGCTAATGTTTGTAGCGATTGTTCCCAAGCTGCTTCAGAAGGATCTAGAACAGGAACAAAATAATTATGATCTGGAGTTTTAATAACTTCTCCTTGCATACGCTCTAGAATGTTTCTTCTCCATTGAATCAAATGATTGACAATTTCCCAAATCGTATTCAAATTCGGATTTATTTTTCGGTATGCTTGTTCTGCGGTTACATTCTTTAAAGTATTGTCTAGATTGACTTCTAGCCATGGATTTCCATTATAAATGGATTGATATAAATTTGAAATTCGTTTGCTTTCTGACATAAATGGTAATTTTTTGGAATTCCTAGCTAAGATACAAATTAGTCATTTACAACTCATCCTCGAAATTCTACAATTGGGTTATTATATATTTTTTAACGTTTAATGTTAAAATACATTTGCCTCATCAAAACCAATAAATGACATGAAAACCAAATTATTTTTTACAGTAAGCTTTTTATTTTTCACTGCATTAATTTTTGCTCAAAATACAATTTCAGGAAAAGTTGTAGATCAAAAAGGAAAACCAGTTGCAGGTGCAAACATATATATTGACGGAACTTACGACGGAGCTACAAGTTCTGAAACTGGAGAATTCTCTTTTGAAACAACAGAAACAGGAAATAAATTTATAGTAGTTAGTTTTTTGCTTTTCGAAACTTTCAAACAAGAAATTGATGTTGCCAATTATAAAGATCAAACCGTAAAATTAAGAGATAATGTTAATACTTTAGATGCAGTTGTTATTACAGCTGGAACTTTAGAATCTGGAGACAAAGCAAGAGTTTCTGTTCTAAAACCTTTAGATATTGTAACGACTGCAGGTTCTGCGGGAAATATTGTTGCAGCTTTACAAACTTTACCAGGAACGCAGACAGTTGGAGAAGACGGACGTTTGTTTGTACGTGGAGGTGAAGCAAGCGAAACTCAGACTTTTGTTGACGGAATTCGTGTAGCGCAACCTTACGGCGCAACCACTAATAATTTGCCAACAAGAAGTAGATTTTCTCCTTTCTTATTTAGTGGAATCGCATTTTCTACAGGTGGTTATTCTGCAGAATACGGAGAAGCTTTGTCAAGTGTTTTGCTTTTGAACACACAAGATGAAGAAGATCACGAAAAAACAGACATCGGATTAATGACAGTTGGTTTGAGTTTAGGAAATACGCAGAAATTCAAAAAAAGCTCCTTAAGTGTAAATATGGCTTATATCAATTTGGCTCCTTATCAAGCTGTTGTTCCGCAAAATGTAGATTGGAACAATCCGTATCAATCGCTTGGAGGTGAAACGGTTTACAGATATAATTTCACAAACGGAATTTTCAAATTGTATGCTTCATTCGATTCTGAGAAATTCGATTTAAATCAGAAGAATGTCAATTTCGAAAATCCGATTCGAACTGATATGAACAATAATAATTTTTATTTGAATTCATCTTATAAAGGAAGTTTTGGAACAGGATGGCAGATTACTTCTGGAGTTAGTTATGGTTACAGTAAAAATAAATTGAAATACGATATCACGGGAGTTGACAGTCAGGAAAATGCGGCTCAGCTGAAATTGAAGTTAAGCAAGAAATTCTCAAACTATTTTAAATTGTCTTTCGGAACCGATTATTTCATTACAAAATACAATGAAAATGTAGCAGATAATATCGCACTTGATGTTACAAATGGTTACGACTCGAATATTTTTGCAGCGTATACAGAAGGAGATATTATGTTTTCTAAGAAATTAGCTTTGAAAGTTGGTTTAAGATATTCTAATAATAGTTTATTAAACGAAAATAATATTGCGCCGAGAGCCTCACTAGGATTTAAAGCTTCCAAAACCAGTCAATTTTCTTTTGCTTACGGAGATTTTACGCAAACGCCTGTTGTAGATTATATTAAGTTTTCTAAATACCATCAGTTTGAAAGCGAAAAAGCAAGCCATTATATTTTAAATTACACTTTTACAAGACCAGGACAAACGCTAAGAGTAGAGGGGTATTACAAAGATTACAGCAATTTGGTGCAGTACGATACAAGAGACATTCAGTACAATTCGGTTTTCAATAACAACGGATCGGGTTATGCAAAAGGATTAGATATTTTCTGGAGAGACAGCAATTTATACAAAAACTTAGAATATTGGATTTCATATTCTTATATCGATTCAGAAAGACAGTATAAAAACTTCCCTTACATGGCAACTCCAAGTTTTATTGCGAATCATAATTTATCTGTTGTTACTAAATATTTCATTACAGACTGGAAATCGCAGGTTGGTTTTACAAACAGTTTCAGCACAGGACGCCCATACAATGATCCGAACCAAACGCAGTTCATGAATGGAAAAACAAAATCGTACAATAGTTTGAGTTTCAACTGGGCATATTTATTGACAACACAAAAAATCCTTTATTTTTCTGTTTCAAATCTTTTAGGGACAAAAAATGTTTTCGGATATGATTATGCCCGAAATCCAGATCCAAGCGGAGTGTATCAAAGACAAGCGGTAGTTCCAACAGCTGATAGATTCTTCTTCGTTGGTTTCTTCTGGACAATCAGCCAGAATAAAAATGAGAATCAGTTGAAGAACCTTTAAAAAAGGGACAAAGAGGCAAAGGTTCAGAGGGACAAAGGTTTCTTTGCGTTTCAAAAAAAGCTTCGATTTAAAAGACAAAGATCTATGAGAAATACAAGAAAACCTTTGTCGCTTTGTTCCTCTGAACCTTTGCTCCTCAAAAAGAAACAATTCAGTAACCAAAATCAACAACTCAGTATCATTTAGTTTTAAAAGACTAAAAACCAGCATACTTTTGAAGTGTAGATTAAAAGGAACAGAGGTTCAGAGATGCAAAGGTTCAAAGTTTAGAATCTTAATAATTAGAAAATAAAACCTTTGACACTCTGAACCTAAAAAACGAACCTTTAAAAAAAAGAAATCATGACCAAAATTATTACCATAACTATTTTATTTATCTGCAGCTTAATGTCTGCTCAAAACGCAAAATTAACGGTTGCTGTTTCAGGATTGAAAAATGATACAGGAGTTGTTAAAGTAGGATTATATAATTCAGACGGAACGTTTCTTAAAACAACTTACAAAAGCCTTGCTTCAGAAATTAAAAACAATCAAGCGGTTGTCACTTTCGATAATCTTCCGGCAGGAGAATATGCGATTTCAACTTATCATGACGAAAATAGCAACGGAAAATTAGATCGAAATGCAATGGGAATTCCGTCAGAAGAATATGCGGCTTCAAACAATGCAAAAGGATTTATGGGGCCTCCTTCTTATGCCGACGCTAAATTTAATGTCAGTAAAGATTCAAAAATTCAAATTACATTTTAATAAATAACTCATCCAATAAACAAACCATTAAATAACTTATAAAATGAAAAAAATCATCACTTTAATCGCATTATTTGTAGTAGTAATAGGTTCAGCGCAAACACAATTTGAACAAGGAATGAACAAAGCGTTCGGACTTTGGAAAGAAGGAAAAAATACAGAAGCTTCTGCTTTATTTGAAAGAATTGCTGCGGCCGAAAAAAACAGTTATTTGCCAAATTATTATGTAGCTTTGATCAACGCGACGGCAGTATTTACTGAAAAAGACAAAACAAAAATCGATTTGTTATTGACAAAAGCGCAAGATGCTTTAGATGTAGAATTGATTAAAGACCAAGCCAATTCTGAATTGTATGTAATGCAGGCTTTAATTTACACAGGATATGTTGTAGCTGATCCAATGACAAACGGAATGAAATATTCTGGTAAAGTAATGGAAGCTTACGCGAAAGCTAAAGCATTAGACCCAAATAATCCGAGAGCAGTTTTTGGTGAAGCAGATTACCAATTAGGCGGTGCAAAATGGACAGGAGTTGATACAAAACCTTTATGTGCACAAGTTGATAAATCTATTGAACTTTTTAATAATTTTAAACCAGCAACGCCTTATGCTCCAAAATGGGGATTAGACAGAGCGTTAGAAATTCAAAAAACTTGTAAATAATTTAATAGCTATAAGCCATCATGATATTAAAACCCAATTTGTTAAAGGCATGTTTAGTTGGAGGAATAGTATTTTTATTTTCTTTTCTAATTCGATTTGCTTCTATAGGAACAGCAGTTTTTACTAAGAATCTTTCTATTTATTTCTTGTACTGCATGCTTTACAGTGTGGTTTTATATATCGTAAATGTCGTTCTTTTTGATTTTTTAGATAGAGTTTTCAGATCAAATCCGTATTCTTTAAGGAGGATTTTAATTGGTTTTGTAAGTTCATTTTTTCTGTCGATGATCGTAATTGGAATATTGCGTTTGTTTACAAGTATAATAATCGAGAACAAAACAATTATAGGTTTTCTAGCCAATGAAAAAGCAGAAAATTATATAGAATCTGCGGTAATGACTTTTATTGTGTTGCTGTTTTTTCACGGACTTAATTTTTATAAGCTTTATCAGGAAAACAAGGTTACACAGCAAAAGATTATCGCGGGGACGGCAAATGCCAAATTCGAAAGTTTAAAAAATCAGATTGATCCGCATTTTCTTTTTAATAGTTTAAATGTTTTGAGTTCTTTAATAGAAGAAAATCCAGATAATGCACAGCGATTTACAACTTCGTTATCTAAAATTTACCGCTATGTTTTAGAACAAAAAGATAAAGAATTGGTTTCGGTTGAAGACGAATTGTCATTTGCAAAAACCTATATGAATCTGCTGAAAATGCGTTTCGAAAATAGTTTGTTTTACGAATTGCCAAAAGAAAATATCAATCCAGAAGCCAAAGTGGTGCCGCTTTCTTTACAGCTTTTGCTTGAGAATACAGTAAAACACAATGTTGTAAGCGAACAAAAACCGCTTCATATTAGAATATTTGTTGATAAAGATTATCTGGCGATTCAGAATGATCTTCAGAAAAAAGAAGTTTTGCAGGACAGACAAGGTGTCGGACTGCAGAATATTGTAAACAGATACGGAATTATAACAGATAGAAAAGTGAAAATTGAGGAAGATGAAAAGAATTTCACTGTTAGAATTCCAATTTTAACCAAACAAATTACGGTTATGGACATGAGTGCAGAATATACAGACGAAGCGAAAGCTTATTATAGAGCCAAAAAAAGGGTAGAAGAACTGAAAGGATTTTATGGAAATATAATTTCATATTGTTGTGTGATTCCGTTTTTGGTTTTTATCAATCTAAAATTTTCACCAGGATTTCAATGGTTTTGGTTTTCAGCTTTAGGTTGGGGATTTGGAGTTGCCATGCATGCTTTTAAAGTTTTTGGATACAGTTCAGATTGGGAAGAAAGAAAAATTCGAGAGATTTTAGAGAAAGACAACAACCAAAAAACGTGGAAATAATGGAAAATAATTTCACAGAAGCAGATCGTTATTATGACGCTCAGAAAAAAGTAAAAGACATAAGAGGATTTTACGAGCATCTGACTGTGTACGTTTTATGTAACCCGATTGTGATTGTGGTTAATTACATGACTTCTCCAGAATATTTATGGTGGATCTGGTCTGTAATGGGTTGGGGAATTGCAATTGTTTTACACGGATTAAAGGTTTTTAGCCTTTCGCCTTTCTTTAATAAGGAATGGGAAAATAAAAAAATCAGAGAAATTCTAGAAAAAGAAAATAAAGAACGATTAGAAAGTAATCATGGAAACAAATTTGAATAACGATCAAGAACAAACAATGCTGCATGAATTGGCAAGTAAAAAAGTAATTCAGCTTAAGTCTTTTTACAAACATTTGTTCGTTTACATAATTGCATTAATTGTTTTTCTTTTAAAGGAATATACCAATTTGCCATTACAATTTTTTCCAATAAAATATATTAATTGGGTAATTGTAATTATTTGGACAGCTGTAATTGTAGGTTCTGCAATCGATTTGTTTGCTTCGTATAAAATTTTTGGCCAGCAATGGGAAGAGCGAAAACTAAGAAGCATTTTAGAAAAAAAATATAAAAAACAAAAATGGGAATAATCATGGAAAGGAATTTAAGCGAAGAAGAAAAATATATCCAAGCCAAAAAAAAGGTAGAAAAAATTAAAGGATTTTACGGAAATCTTCTGGCTTTCGTATTAGTAAATGCGATTTTAATTTTTATCAATTTATATACATCGCCAAGTTATTTATGGTTTTTCTGGCCATTGTTGTGGTGGGGCGTTGGTCTTATTTTTCACGGATTAAAAGTCTTTGAAGTTTTTCCAGGAATGGGAAAAGAATGGGAAGAAAGGAAAATCCAAGAATTTATGGAAAAGGAAAAACAGAATAAAAACAAGTGGGAATAATTTAAAATAAAATTATGGGACGTTTTAGAAGAAATATGTATGAGGACTATACAAGTCAGCATTTCGCAGAATATACGAATGATGAAAATTATAACGCAGCTTATAGAAAAGTAAAGAAACTGAAAGGGTTTTATTCGCATCTCAAAGTTTACATTATCATAAATATCATCATTATTGTATCTAGTATAACTCGAGATAGTTTTAAAGGAGGTTTAGATTTTAGCGGTTTAACAGAATGGCATACTTATTCGACTGCATTTTTCTGGGGAATCGGTTTGCTAGCGCACGGATTGTCTGTTTTTGGTTCTAATATCTTTTTCGGTCAAGATTGGGAAAAGAGAAAAATTCAGAAATATATGGAGAAAGAAGCCGCAAATAAAAATAAATGGGAGTAAATTTGAATTCATATTTTGCTCATTGGGGTGAAATTGAGCAATTTAATTTTAACACATAGAAACATAGATTTTTATTACTTCTGTTAAAGAGTAAAAAAATCAAGCTTTAACACATAGGATATTCTTAGTGAAACGCCTTTAGTAGATTCCTAAAATGCTATGTTTCTATGTGTTTAAAATAATTTCAACTTACAGATTAACATTTTTCAATTTTTTACAATATAGTAAATGATCACATTAATTATAGAAGACGAAAAACCAGCGGCAAGATTACTGCAAAGAAAGCTTGAAAAGTTAGATGTAACCGTAGAAACAATGCTTCATTCTGTTGAAGAATCAGTTGAATGGTTTGAAAACAATCCGCATCCTGATTTGATTTTTCTGGATATTCAGTTATCAGATGGTTTGTCTTTTGAAATTTTTGAAAAAATAGACATAAAAAGCGCCATCATTTTTACAACAGCTTATGATGAATACGCGTTAAAAGCGTTCAAATTAAACAGCATCGATTATCTTTTAAAACCAATTGACGAAGATGATCTGGAAACAGCGGTTTCAAAATATAGATCGCGTCTTCCAAAAGCTGCAGCCGAAACTTCAAACCTGCAATTGGATTTTGAACAGATTCGCCAGATGCTTTCCAATCCTTTTGAGAAAACCTATAAAAAGAGATTTACGGTTAAAATTGGTCAGCACTTAAAAGTAATTACAACAGAAGAGATCGAATGTTTTTTTAGTGAAAACAAAGGTACTTACATTCATACTTACGACAATCGTGATTATTTGATTGATTCGACTTTAGAGATTTTAGAACAAGAACTCGATAAGAAGGATTTCTTTCGCGTAAGCAGAAAATTTATTGTTCCGTTAAAAGCAATTAAAGAAATTCAGGTTTATACTAATTCTCGTTTAAAAGTGATTTTACCTACTTACAAAGAAGATGAGGTAATTGTGAGTCGAGAAAAAGTTCAGGATTTTAAGAGTTGGCTGGGATAGTTTTTTTTTGGAAGGAAGAAGAAAGATGTGAGAAGAAAGAGCTTCATCTTCATGTGCGACATATAAATAAAAAAGGGACGAAAATTTTCGCCCCTTTTTTTTATCTAAAATCTTTTGATTATTTGCTCAATCTATGCAAAGTGTACGTCATAGCGCTCAAAAGGAAAAATGCCATAATCTGGTGAATTAATCCTAAAGCCAATGGCACACTGTATAATAAAGTGAAAACGCCAAGTAAAAACTGAATGAAAACAAAAACAACTAAAGTTTTGATTCCGTTTGCTTGCGTATGTGTAAGCGTATATTTTTTGCTTTTGAAGAAAAGGAAAAGAATAATTGCAACAACCACATAAGCAAAAGTTCTGTGTACAAATTGAACACCGCTTTTTCCTTCAATTAAATTTTTCACTAAAGAAGATTGCTCAATAAAAACCGATTCGTGAATAAATTCCCCGTCGCTCATCAAAGGCCAATGATTGTGAATTAATCCTGCATTCAATCCTGCAACAAATCCACCGTAAATAATCTGGATTAATAAAGCAGCTAAAGCATATCTTGCAATTGTGCGAAGCGGTAAAATCTTGTTGATATTTCTCTCTGGATAAATTAAATCTAATGCAACCCAAAGCGTGTAAGCGAAAGTGATGAATGCAAAAGTTAAGTGTAATGAAAGTCTGAAGTGGCTCACATCTGGATTGTCAATTAATCCGCTTCTTACCATGAACCATCCTAAAAATCCTTGGAAAGCTCCCATTGCCAAAAGAACAATGCATTTTTTGATGGTATCTGTATCTAATTTCTTTTTAGCTAAAAAATAAACAAACGGCACAAAGAAAACCAAACCAATAATACGACCGATGAAACGGTGAAACCATTCCCAGAAATAAATAAACTTATAATCTGCTAATTGAAAATCGTTGTGAATGTTGATTTTTTGGTACTCTGGAAACTTCTTGTATTCGTCAAAAGCAGCCTGCCACTTTGCCTCAGTTAAAGGAGGGAAGGTGTCGGTTACCAAATGCCAGTCGGTCATCGATAAACCTGAATTGGTTAAACGTGTGATGCCGCCTACGACAACCATTAAAAATAATAAAACACAACCCGATAGTAACCAAATGATTACTGATTTATTTTCTTTTTTCATTTTATTAAATAATACTTATTTCTCAACTTTTTTTAAGCCTAATTTCTCAGCTCTTTTAATCACAAAATCGTAAGCCGCTTGATATTCATTTGGAATATCTCCTTCTAAAATAGCTTCTTTTACGGCTTCTTTTAAAATCCCAATTTCGCGTGAAGGCTTCAAATCAAACATTTCCATAATTTCTTCTCCAGTAATTGGTGGTTGGAAATTACGAACATGATCGCGTTCTTCAACTTCAACGATTTTCTTGCGAACAAGCTCGAAGTTTTTATGATACTTTTTAAATTTCGCAGGATTTTTGGTTGTGATATCCGCTTCACATAAAGTCATTAAATTTTCAACATCTTCGCCAGCATCAAAAACCAAACGACGAACCGCACTGTCAGTCACAATATCGTCAGCCAAAACAATTGGACGCGAACTCATGATAACCATTTTCTGAACGAATTTCATTTTATGGTTTAAAGGCATATGCAAACGTTCGAAGATTTTCTTAGCCATTTTTCCGCCAAGAAATTCATGACCGTGAAAAGTCCATCCTTGTTTTTTAGCAAAACGCTTTGTTGGCGCTTTTCCAATATCGTGTAACAAAGCTGACCATCTTAACCAAACATCGTCTGTATTTGGACAGATGTTGTCAACCACTTCCAGTGTGTGGTAAAAATTGTTTTTATGTGTATGACCTTCAATTTCTTCTACCTGATTCAATGCTGTTAATTCAGGTAAAATGATATCCAAAAGTCCTGTTTTGTATAAAAGTAAAAATCCAGTTGAAGGCTTATCCGTCATAAGGATTTTGTTTAATTCGTCAACGATTCTTTCGCCAGAAATAATTTTGATTCTTTCTGCGTTTTTTGTGATCGCATTCAATGAATTTTCTTCTATTTCGAAATTCAATTGAGTCGCAAAACGAATCGCGCGAAGCATACGCAAAGGATCATCAGAATATGTAATATCTGGATCCAAAGGCGTTTTAATTGTTTTGTTTTCTAAATCTGTTAAACCATTAAAAGGATCTAAAAGATCTCCGAAATTATTTTGATTTAAAGACAAAGCAAAAGCATTGATCGTAAAATCACGACGATTTTGATCATCTTGTAAAGTTCCATTTTCCACAATCGGATTTCGGCTATCACGGCTGTAAGATTCTTTTCGTGCGCCAACAAATTCAATATCGGTGTCTTCAAAGCGGAGCATTGCTGTTCCGTAACTTTTAAAAACCTGAACTTTTGGTTTGTTCGGAAGTAAATCAGAAACTTTAAGCGCTAATTCAATTCCGCTTCCAACTGCTACAACGTCGATATCTTTTTTAGAACCTCGATTTAAAAGCAAATCACGAACAAATCCGCCGATCACATAAGAGTCAACATTTAATTCCTGAGAAGCTTTCGAAATGATATCGAATATTTTGTTTTGTAAAGCAGTTTTATAGTTTGTTTGTATAGCCACGAATTCACTAATTTTTGAGTAAAATGCAATTTGAATTTCAGTCGAAATAAAATGCACGCAAATTTACAACATAGAAAATGCCTATTATAATCTATCGATCACTTTTTTGAAGAATTTAATAGTTTTCGATGTTGATTTTTGTGAAAATTGGAAAAGGTTTGCCACGAATTACACGAATGAACACAAATTTATTTTTTCTGCCACAGATTTAAAGGATTAAAAAGGATTTTAAATTCGTCAAAAACGATATGAATTGCACTGAAAAAAGGTTTACCACGAATTTCACGAATCAACACGAATTGTTTTTTAAACATAAAAAAAACATTTTTAATCCTTTAAATCTGTGGCTAGAAAAATTAGTGTAATTCGTGAAATTCGTGGCAGAAAAAAAAATATACGCTCATAGAACAAATCAATTACGATAATCTGTTTTTAGAATTTCAATTTGTATTTTTGAATCATAGAAAAATGTACAAATGAAAATTGTTATATCTCCAGCGAAATCATTGAATTTCGAAAAAGAATTACCAACATCTCAATATACAGAGCCGTCTTTTTTAAAAGAAGCAAGAGTGGTTCACAAAGTAGTTAAGGAAAAAAAGCCAGCGGAATTGTCTGAATTAATGTCGATTTCAGAAAAATTGGCTGATTTAAACTGGAAAAGAAATCAGGATTGGAAAACGCCTTTCACTCCAGAAAATGCGCGCCCAGCAGTTTATACTTTTGATGGCGATGTTTATACAGGATTGGATGCGTATTCAATTCCGTTAGAAAAATTAGATGTTCTGCAGGATAAACTTCGAATATTATCAGGTCTTTACGGACTTTTAAAACCTCTTGATTTAATGCAAGCGTATCGTTTAGAAATGGGAACTAAAATGCCAGTTGCAGAATCTAAAAACCTTCACGAATTCTGGAAACCAACGGTTACAAAAGCATTAAACAAAGAATTGAAAAAAGATGAGTTGTTTGTGAATTTAGCAAGCAACGAATATTTTTCTGCTGTTGATGTAAAAGCTTTGAAAGTGCCTGTGATTACTCCAGATTTTAAAGATTATAAAGACGGAAAACTAAAAATGATCAGTTTCTTTGCGAAAAAGGCTAGAGGAATGATGGTTCGTTATATTATCGATACGAACGCTGAAACTATCGATGATTTAAAAGGTTTTAATTATGAAGGGTATCAGTTTGATGCGAATCTTTCTAAAGGAAATCATTTAGTTTTTACAAGATAATTTTGTTGAGGTTCAAAGGGCCAAAGGAACAAAGGTTCAAAGGTTTTTAGAATCGTAGACTCGAAATATATTGTAGGCAGGGATTTCTAATCCCTGTGATATGTCCGGATTATAAAATAAAACGATCATAAAAAACAACGCCGAATTCAATTAAGAATTCGGCGTTTATGCGTATTATAAAATTATTATTATCATTAATGCATTGCGTCGGCTGCACTAATTTTGTTCTTCCCTTTTTTAATAAAGAGAATAATCGGTATGCAACATAAAAACATTATTCCTAGATACATGAATATATCCATGTAAGCCATTACCGTACTTTGCTTCATCACTGAATATTCTATGGCTTGATAGGCTTTTTTCAAAGCAACATCTGCGCTATATCCTTTTGCCATAAAGGCGTGCTGCATTCCTGCAACTCTCTGCTGTACTTCAAATTTGGCAGGATCTAGGTTATTAATTAAATCTACTCTATGCGACTGGCTGAAACGAGTGATGAAAGTAGTAATGATAGCGATACCAAAAGATCCGCCTAACTGACGCATCATTCCTGTAAATGCTGCTCCTTCACCAATTTGTTTTCCTTTTAAAGTAGAAAGAGAAAGTGTTGTAATAGGCACGAAAAGTAATCCTAAACCAATTCCTCTTAAAATTAAAGGCCAGTACATGTGTTCAACTCCAGTGTCTGGCGTCATTCGGCTGTACATCATAAAGGTAAAGAAGAAGAAAACTAAAAATCCAACTCCAACCATATAACCTTGTGGTACACCTTTCTGAATCATATTTCCAACAAAAGGCATCATAATCGCCGTTGTAATAGATCCAGGAATTAATAATAATCCGGCATCAGTTGCGGTCCATCCTAAAATCGACTGCGTGTAAATCGGGATAATCAATGTTGAACCGTACAAACCAAAACCAAGGATGAAACACATTATGGTTCCGATTCTTAAGTTTCCGTCTTTTAAAACACTTAAGTTTACGATTGGATGTTTATAAGTAAGCTCTCTCCATATAAATAAAACCAATCCTAAAACTGTTACGACACTTAGGGTTACGATCAAAGAATCGTTAAACCAGTCGTCTTGCTGTCCGTGTTCTAGTACGAATTGTAAAGAACCAATAAAGGCACTTAACAAAATAATTCCCCACCAGTCAACCTGATTTGCTTTTAATTTTTCTCCATATTTCGGACTTCTAACGAAAGTTAAAGCCAAAATTGTAGCAATAATTCCTAACGGAATATTGATGTAGAAAATATACGGCCAAGAATAATTATCAACCAAATAACCTCCTAAAGGCGGTCCAAGAGTTGGTCCAACAATTACACCCATTCCGTAAATCGCTTGCGCCATTCCACGTTTTGCTACGGGGTAACTTTCTGTAATAATCGTTTGGGCTGTTACTAGAAGCGCTCCACCACCCATACCTTGTACGAATCGGAAGGCCACTAGTTCCCATATATTTGTAGCATTACCACACAAGAAGGAACAGACTGTAAATATTATGATTGAAGCCACAAAATAATTTCGTCTTCCAAATTGCTGCGATAGCCAGCTCGTCATCGGAATTACAATAACATTCGCAATTGCGTATGCTGTAATTACCCATGCAACATCGGTCAAGGTAGCACCAAGACTTCCGCGCATGTCTGTTAGTGCAACGTTTACAATCGTCGTGTCAACAATTTCCAGCAATGCACAAAGTACTGCCGTAATCGTAATGACAACACGTCTGAAACCGTATTCTACTAAATCGTCATCTTGTACTGCTGTTGCCATTTATTTATTTTACATGTACATCTACATCAACGTTCATTCCTGGGCGTAATAATTTTACTTTTTCAGGATCGTTTGATTGATCTAAACTAATTTTTACTGGTAATCTTTGGATTGTTTTTACGAAGTTTCCTGTTGCGTTATCAGGAGGTAATAATGAAAAACGTGATCCTGTTGCAGGAGAAAATGATGTTACAGTTCCTTTGAATTCGTAGTTTGGATAAGCATCAACTTTTAAGCTTACTTTTTGTCCAATAACCATTTTGTTCAATTGTGTCTCTTTAAAGTTAGCTACAACCCAAGCTTCGTTATTGTTGATGATGTAAAATAAAGATTGTCCTGGTTGTACCAATTGTCCTGGCTGAATATCAACTTTAGAAACCTGACCATCAATTGCAGCAGTAACTACAGTATAAGAAAGATTTAAATGAGCAACATCAAGCATTGTTTTTGCTTTTTTGATATTCGCTGCAGCAACTTCTGTTTGTTTATCAGAAACTTTAGATTTTGACTGAATAACAGATTTTTGGTAAGAAGTAGCTTTTTGTTGTTGTTCTAAAACACGTACTTGGTTTTCAGCTTCTTCTTTTGCTGATAAAGCTTGCTCATATTGTTGTTTTGTAATAGTATGAGTTTTGTACAAGTTATTGTAACGGTTATAATCGTTTGTAAGCTGTCTCAATCTAATTTTTGCACTTTCGATAGAACCGCTTGCAGATCTCATTTGAGCGTCTGAAACAGAAATACTTGCATAAGCACTTCCAATATCAGCTTTTGCAGCTTCGTATTGACCTTCAGCTCCTAATAATGCAGCGTTAGCTTCATCAATCTTTAATTGATAATCTCTCTTGTCGATAGTAAATAAAGTATCTCCTTTTTTTACATAATCATTATCTTTCACATAAACTTTGCTGATATATCCTGATACTCTTGGGATAATCGGATTCATTTTTTTCTCGATCTGAGCATCATCTGTTTCTTCGTGAGCTTGACCGTGTAAATATTTTGATATTCCGTAAGTTCCTCCCAATAAAACCATTACGGTTAGTATGATGATGAATTTTTTATTTGTCTTTTTCTTTTCCATGAGAGCTATCGATTATATTTTAGAAAGATTGAATGATTGTGATAATTGTCCTGATACTGAAAGTAATTCGTAATATTTTTGAATAATTGTTGCTTTAGATAAAGCAGTTTGAATTTTGGCATTTAAATGTTCTACATCGGCTTCTACCAAATCATTAGTGTCAGATAAACCATTGTCAAATTTATCTTTTACTAATCTGTAATTTTCTGCAGCCTGTTGAAGCGCTTCGTCATAAACAACACTTTGGTTGATTGCTAAGTCATAATCTTCAATAGATTTTTGAACTTCAACTTTAATTCGGTCAGTCATAATAGCTTCAGTATTTTTTACTTCCAAAGCTCTGCTTTCTGCCTCTTTAACGTGCACATTGTTTTTTAGAATTCCTGATAAATCATACGATAATCCGATTCCAAAATTCATAGCATATTTTACAGTTATGATATCTTTAAGATCCAACGCTGTGTAACCACCAAGTAATGAGATTGCTGGATAATATCCTGCTTTTGCAATTTTTACATTAGCTTCAGAAGCTTTACTTTGCAATCTTATTGCTTCTAAATCTTTTCTGCTTTCAAGTGCAACCGCATCAGATGTTATAGTATTGCTTGTTTTCAAATTAAAGAAATCTTGCTCGTTTACCTCAATTTTTACATTAGGATCTAATTTAAGCAAAGTAGTTAGGTAGTAATTGATGTTATTAATATTATTATTAGCTTCATCGATAGATAATTGCGTTTTAGAAACTAATAATTGCGCTTTTAATAAATCATTTCTCGGAATAATTCCGTTTTTCTCCAACTCAGTAAAATCAGTAACACGTTGTTTAGCACTTTTTTGATTTTCGTTTAAAACATCTAATGTTTTTTGAGCTTTGTACAGTGCTGTGTAATAAGTGATTGCTTTTAAAGCTACATCTTCTTTAGTTTTTGCAGCATTAGCAGTTTCTGCTTCATACATCCCTTCAGACGCATCTATGCTACTTTGAATTTTAAATCCAGCAAAAATAGGAAGACTTAAATTAGCCATTCCAATCATTGCTCTGTCTGGAGAAGCTAATGAAGCACTTTCACCTTGATTTGGCAAATCAATCGATGCTTTTGTAAGACGCTGATATTGACCAGAAATTTTAAGGTCTGGGTACTGATTATTTTTTACGGTTTTTAATTCGTACATTTTTGTGTTTACCTTAGTATTGGCAAGCGTAACTTCGTTACTCTTTTCCCAAGCCATTTGTACGGCCTCGCCCAAGGTTAAACTTGTTTTTTCTTGTGCTTCTATTGAAGATATTCCGATAAAGAAAACTCCAAAGAGCATTAATTGACTAATTTTCATAAACAAGTAGCGCTTTTATAGTTTGTTGAATGTGCTTTGTAAGATCGTTTTTAATGTAATTGTTAAACATTTCTTCTGTTTTTAAATCCAATAATTCTTCGAAGAAAGAGCGATTCATGTGAAAGTGAAAAAAGGTTCCAATAATTGTAGGCGTAATCAGTTGGATATTAATATCTTTTCTAAAAACTCCTTGAGCTTGGCCTTGCTTGATAATGCTTTCAACAGATTTTAAATTTCCTTTTTTAAGATCTGTAAAAGCTTGCAGGCTTTTTTCTCTTTTTTTATTGTTTAGTTCAAAATGTAAAACCCTGTAAATCCCTTTGTTAAGGCAAATTCTGTTAATGTAAATTTCGATTAATTTATTGACTTTTTCAAGGGGTTGAAGATTTTCCTTCAATAAATTTTCGAGTTGTAGTTTTAAATCAACGGTTTTATGAAAAATCAAAGCTTCTAAAAGCTTCTCTTTAGAACCAAAATAATACGAGACCATGGCAATATTGATTTTTGCCTCTTTGGAAATATCTCGTATCGATGTACCCTCAAATCCTTTCTCAGAAAATAGCGTCTCAGCTACGTTAAGAATCTGAATTTTTTTATCGTTTAATTCGATGTTTGACATGATAGTGTTTCTAATCGGATGCAAAATTAAACACTTGTTTAATTTAAACACTTGTTTAATTTTATTTTAACACAATATTAACATAAAACGGTGTAGTTGCATTATGACGAAAAATACATTTATTACTAATGTTATTAGGGCTTCGAGAGCTTTAGATAAAAGTTAATGTCTAACCTTAGATTTTGCGTAGTGTTTGTATTTTCTACTTTTATAGACTGCCATGACGTTGTTGGATGTAGCCAATTTTCTTTGGTCAAATTTGTTTTGATTGGCATTGAGAAATTATCGTTACAGTTAGAATAACGATAATTTAATTCTTCATTTTTATAATTGTATTCAAAAACAGGTACATTAACAGTTCTCAAATATTGATCGAATAAATTAGTAAAATCGATGCCTGATTTTTTATTTATATAGGTTTCAATTTCAGCAGATGAAACAACTTTATTATGAAGGTCAAAATTTAATCCTCGTAAAATTTCTTTAAACTTATGATCATCATTTAAAATAGCTTTTATCATGTGCATAACAGACCAACCTTTTACATAATTATCATTGCTGCCATCTTCATTTATTCCGTACCGGCCTATAACAGGTTTGTCATTTTCTATAGTTCTAAATCTTCCATTCATGAATTCATTGCCAGCTTGTTTTCCGCATAAATCTGCTATTACAAGTTCTTCTGCCAAACCGGCAAATCCTTCCTGAATCCATCGATCGGCAATGTCGTTCGCTGTAATATTATTTCCAAACCATTCGTGAGCAATTTCATGGACAATAATTTTATCTGTTTTTTTACCCCATCCAGTATTCGAAATATCACCTCCTTTTTTATTTGTGCCTTTTTTGTATGAACTGCCATAAGCAATGGCACTTTGATGTTCCATTCCGATATAAGGGGCTTCAACCATTTTAAATCCGTCTTCATAAAAAGGGTAGGGACCAAACCAGCTTTCAAGAGATTTCATAGTTATATTAACTTCTGGAATCATATGATTTTTAGCTTTTTGTTTATTGTAATCCAATACCCAATAATCCATACTTAGTTTTCCTTTTTCGCCATTATAGCTTTCGTTTAGGTTGACATAATTTCCAATATAAAAGGTAATTCCGTAATGATTAATCGGATTTTTAACTTCCCAAGAATAGGTTGAGGTATTATCACTATTTTTTATTTTTGATTGCAGACGTCCGTTCGAAACTGCCATTAAACCTTCAGGAGCAATAACATTTATTCTAGCTCCTTTATCGGGTTCGTCATAAAGAGCATTTTTACAAGGAAACCACAAACTTGCACCTTTGTATTGGCAAGCAACAGAAATCCACGGGCGGTTTAAAGAATCTTTAGACCAGACTAAACCTCCATCCCAAGGTGGTTTAATAGATTCTGTTGGTTTACCAGAATAATAAACTGTAATCTGATTTTTCTTGGAGAGTAGGTTTTTAGGCAGTTTTGCGTACCAGATGTTTTCATTCTGGGTATAATTTATCTTTTTTCCTCTCTGAAAAATACTATCAATTTTTAGAGGAGCTACAAGATCAATCTGCATTAAATCAGAATGATTTTTGTTAACGATATTATATTCAATTGTATTTTTTCCTGATATTGTTTTGGTATTATAATCAGGTTTTATTGTGAGATCATAATGTTGAATGTCCCACCAGATTCTTTCAGGAGTAATAGAACCGTTTAATGTATCTTGTTTTGTTGGTATATGCGGTGCTGCATTTTCTTGCGCATATACCAAACAAAACATTAAGTTTAAGATAAGTATGAAAAGTACTTTTGTTGAATAATTTTTACGCATAACACGATTCTAAAAATTAGATACCGTGTAATTTACGTTTAATTATCGAATTTCTCCAACAAACTCAGCAATTTTCCTGCTTCCGTTTTCCGCTAAATGTTTAATGAAAGCACTTCCGATAATTGCACCTTTAGCATATTTAGTTGCCTGATTGAAAGTCTCTTTATTTGAAATTCCGAAACCAACAATTTGAGGATTCTTCAAGTTCAGATTTGATATTCTTTCAAAATATTCTTCTTGAACATTTCCGAAACCGCTTTGAGATCCTGTAACACTTGCAGAACTTACCATATAAATAAACCCGTTTGAAACGCTGTCGATAAAACGAATTCTTTCATCTGAAGTTTGAGGCGTAATTAAAAACACATTAATTAAACCGTATTTTTCAAAAATAGCTTTGTATTCGTCTGCGTAAACATCAACAGGAAGATCTGGAATAATTAATCCGTCAATTCCGATTTCAGCACATTTTTGGCAAAAAGCTTCAACTCCGTATTGTAACATCGGATTAAAATATCCCATAATAATCAACGGAATTTTTACGCTTTCGCGAATGTTCTTCAGCTGATCGAAAAGAATTTGAGTTGTCATTCCGTTATGAAGCGCCTGCGTAGAACTCGCCTGAATCGTTGGTCCGTCAGCTAAAGGATCACTAAAAGGAAGTCCGATTTCGATTAAATCCACTCCGTTTTTTTCTAAATCCTGAATAATCTGCACCGTATCATTTAAGTTTGGATATCCGGCAGAAAAATAAATAGAAAGTATCTTTTTATCTTCTTGTAATTTTTGAGTTATTCTGTTCATTTTAATATTTTTTATCCCAACAAGTTTTTTAAACTGTTCGGTATTTTTTACTTTAATTAATGATAATCTTACTCGTCCAATCGTCTCCTTGTTTTTCAACAAGCAATAATCCCGAATCAGAGTCATTCATTTGGGCAACTAATTCTCCTTTGTTGTTCCAAAATGCGCTTTGTCCCGCAGAAGGCGATCCCCAAGATTCTCCGCTGAAATTAGACATCAAAACATTCATTTTGTGCTTTTGAGCGTAGTTTTGTAAATGGCTGTAGGCATTTGGAATTCCGTTTGGCGAAAAGAAAATACTGGCAATATAAATATCAGTATCATTTTTAGCCGCATTTTCAGGATGCAACGGATTGTCAATATCAGCACAAATTGCAAAAGAAATATTTTGATTTTCAATAGTTAACATCGGATTGTAATCGAATGTTGAATCGAAAAAATCACTTTCACCTTCATGCAAAAACTGTTTCGTATAAATAGAAACCGAATCATCTGGAGCTATGATAAATTCGCCAATAAATAATTTCGAATCTATTCGAATTGGCGCTCCAGCTATAATGACAATGTTATTTCTAACCGATAATTCTTTTAAATGATCAATTCTATAATCATCTTCTGTAAAAACTAAGGCTTCTGCATTTTCTCTTTCGTAACCCGTAATAGATAATTCTGGAAACGCAATTAAACTAGCGCCGTTTTGAGCAGCCAATTGAATAAGCTCATAGTGATTCAGTAAATTAGCAGATATATCTCCGCGTTTAGGTTTTGTTTGCGCTGCCGCTAAAATCATTTTGATTATTTATTTTCGGTATAAATCCAAGCCGTTCTCCCTGATTGAAGTTTGACCTGAACTCTTTTGTATGAATTAGATTCGAATTGATCTACTTTTAACAATTCTGGATTTGAAACTTCAAAAACAGCACCATGTATAACGTCTTCCAAATTTTCACTTGGTACCGCCACGACATAATCTGCCATTCCAAATTCTTCTTCAATTTGTAAACTTTTAAGTTTGAAGCCCAGTATTTGATCTGGACTACCGCTTAAAACTTTATTAAAAATCTGCATCTGAATTTGTTTTGATCTTAATGTTCCGTATGAGAATAATAGTTCCATAATTATGATTTTCTCTTAATTTGTTAGCGTTTGTGATTGCTTCATCCGAAGGTCCAAATTACAACTTTTATTACAATTTAAAGTAATCTATATAATTATCTAAATCTTTATCGCCACGACCAGAAAGACTAATTACAACAATATCTGTCGGTTTGAATTTCTTCTGATCTAAAACTGCAAAAGCGTGCGCACTTTCTATTGCAGGAATGATTCCTTCTAATTTTGTCAATTGAAGGCCAGCATTCATAGCATCGTCATCGGTAACAGAGAAAAATTCTCCTCTTCCTGTTTGTGCTAAATGTGCATGTAAAGGTCCAACACCAGGATAATCTAAACCTGCTGAAATAGAATACGGTTCCGTAATTTGTCCGTCTGGAGTTTGCATTAAAAGGGTTTTACAACCGTGAATAACACCAACTTTTCCTAATTTACTTGTTGCAGCGCTATGTCCGCTATCAACACCTTTTCCTGCTGCTTCAACTGCAATGATTCCAACTTCAGGTTCGTGCAAGAAATGATAATAAGTTCCAGCAGCATTACTTCCTCCGCCAATACAAGCCACTACGTAATCTGGGTTTTCACGACCTTCTTTTTCTTTTAACTGCCATTTGATTTCCTCAGAAATAATACTCTGAAAACGAGTTACCATATCTGGATAAGGATGCGGTCCAATTGCTGATCCAATTATATAATGTGTATCAACAGGATTATTAATCCAATCGCGAATGGCTTCATTTGTAGCATCTTTTAAAGTTCTAGAACCTGACAGCGCTGGACGAACTTCTGCGCCTAACATTTTCATACGAGCCACGTTTGGCGCCTGACGTGCAATGTCGATCTCGCCCATGTAAACGATGCATTCAATTCCCATTAAAGCACAAACTGTCGCCGTTGCCACACCATGTTGCCCTGCTCCAGTTTCGGCAATAATTCTTTTTTTGCTTAAACGTTTTGCAAGCAAAATTTGCCCGATGGTATTGTTTACTTTGTGCGCGCCAGTATGGTTTAAGTCTTCTCTTTTTAGATAAACTTTGGTGTTGTATTTTTCAGACAAACGTTTTGCAAAATACAAAGGACTAGGGCGTCCAACGTAATCTTTCAGCAATTGGTTGAATTCTGCTTTAAAATCAGGTTCATCCATTATGCTTAAATATTTCTGACGTAATTCTTCTACATTTGGATATAACATTTCAGGGATGTAAGCTCCTCCAAATTCTCCGTAATATCCTTTTTCGTTAACGTTAAAACTCATTTTATTTAAATTTTAAAAGTTGGCAACATCAAATTTGCGTTTGAAATTGCTTAATAGATTTCTATTTTTTAGCCCTGGTTCGATTTCAAATTTACTATTTACATCGATAGCATAAATAGGCAATTTAGTTTTTGAAATTTCTTCAATGGCTTTTAATTCGTTCATTCCGATGCCGCCACTTAAAAAGAAAGGCTTTTTCGAATTGTATTTTTTTAATATCGTCCAGTCGAAAGTTGTTCCGTTTCCGCCTGGAAGTTTTCCTTTTGTGTCAAACAGAAAATAATCTGCGACTTCTTCAAAAGGTTTTATGACTTCAAAATCGAAATTTTCATCGGCAGAAAATACTTTGATTATTTCAATTTTCTTTGGAAGTTTTTCTTTTAAAGCTGAACAAAATTCAACTGATTCTTCTCCGTGCAATTGAACCGCTTGTAAATTATATTTTTCAACTTTTTCAAGAATTTCTTCCTGACTTTGATTGACAAAAATGCCTACTTTTTTAATTGTTTTTATCAGTTCGGGAACATTCCCATTGCAATATCTAGCGGACTTTTCCCAGAAAATAAATCCCATATAATCGGGTAGGAGCGCGCCTACTTCGAGGATATTTTCTGGATATTTCATGCCGCATATTTTGAGTTTCATTTTTATTTTGTTTTTGCCACGAAGGCGCTAAGACACTAAGTTTTTTTTTATTTTTTTCGCCACGAATTACACTAATTTCCACGAATCGAATTAGTGTAATTCATGAAATTCGTGGCAAACTTTTTATAGTTTGCTGATAAATTCTGTTGCTGCTTTTCCTGCGTTATCGGTTTTCATGAAGTTTTCTCCAATTAAGAAACCTTTGTAACCGTAGGGTTTTAATTCTTGAATTGCTTCAACTGATGAAATGCCACTTTCAGAAACTTTTACAAAATCATTCGGAATTTGAGATGCCAATTCTTTGCTGAAATCTAAACTTACTTCGAATGTTTTCAAATTTCTGTTGTTCACGCCAATCATGTCTAAAGTCGGCATAATTGATTTTTCTAATTCTTCTTGATTGTGAACTTCCAACAAAACTTCTAAACCTAAGCTTTTGGCAAATTCAGATAAGGATTTGATTTCTTCACGAGTTAAAACCGCCGCGATTAATAAAATCAAATCGGCTCCATGTGCTTTTGCTTCTAAGATTTGGTATTCATCTACAATAAATTCTTTTCGCAAAAGCGGAATATTTACTGAAGCTCTTGCTAAAAGTAAATCGTCTAAAGATCCGCCGAAATATTTTCCATCAGTTAAAACTGAGATTCCGCAAGCACCAGCATTTTCGTAACCTTTTACCACTTCTTCAACTGTGAAATTATTGTTGATTACTGATTTTGAAGGAGAACGGCGTTTGTGTTCTGCGATAATTCCAGAATTACTGTCTCTTAATTTCTGACTAAGAGAAATCGTCTGTTTTCCAAAAAACACCGAAGCTTCCAACTGAGAAACCGGAATAATCGATTTCTTTAAAATCACTTCTTGTTTTTTGTCTATTATTATTTTATCTAAAATGTTCATTGTCTTTATTTGTTTCAAGTTTCAAGTCTTTTTAGTTTCACGTTCCAATAACTTGAAACTTGAAACCTGAAACTTGAAACTAAAAAATTATTTACTTAATTCTTGTAATTTCTGTAATGCTTTTAATCCTTTTCCAGACAGTAAACTTTCTTTTGCGAGTTCGAATCCTTCTTTTGGAGAGCATTTTGTAACGGTTGAAATTGCCATTGCTGCGTTAGCACAAACAACATTATTCTGTGCTTCATTTCCTTTTCCAGAAATGATATTAGTGAAAATTTCAGCAGATTCTTCAATTGTTTTTCCGCCTTCAATTTCTGTTTGAGATAAAAGACGAACGCCAAAATCTTCTGGATTCAGCATTCCTTCCATATGATTAGAAATCGTTTTGGTAGGGCCAGTTAATGAAATTTCATCATATCCGTCAAGCGAATGTAGGATCGTGAAATTGGTATCTGTATTTTGGTACAAATAAGCATACATTCTAGCCAATTCTAAGTTGAAAACTCCAACCAATTGATTCTGTGGAAATGCTGGATTTACCATTGGCCCCAACATATTAAAGAAGGTTTTTACCGCCAGTTCTTTTCTAATTGGCCCAACATTTTTCATCGCTGGGTGAAATAGGGGAGCGTGCAAAACACAGATTCCAGACTGATCAATACATTTTTCTAAAAATGAAGGATCGTTGCTAAATTTAATTCCCATTTTTTCCATTACGTTGCTTGATCCAGAAATAGAAGAAACTCCGTAATTTCCGTGTTTTGCAACTTTTATTCCAGCTCCAGCTGAGACAAAAGAAGCCAAAGTTGAAATATTGAAAGTATCTTTTCCGTCACCGCCCGTTCCGCACAAATCGATTGTATTGTAAGCTGATAAATCGACGCGAATGCAAAGATCTAATAATGCTTCGCGAAAGCCAGAAAGTTCATCAATTGTAATGCTTCGCATCATAAAAACAGTCAAAAATGCCGAAATCTGACTTGGATTATATTGACCGCTTGAAATATTAATCAATACGTTTTTTGCTTCTTCTTTAGAAAGCACTTCGTGGTTGATTAATTTGTTTAATATAGTTTTCATTTTCTTTAAAGTTGCTAAGGTTCTGAGATACTAAGATTCTAAGTTTTTTACTGTGACTGTAAACTGAGACTGAATACTAGCTATTAATCCAATTCTCTAAAATCTTTTTCCCATTCGGTGTCAAAACACTTTCTGGGTGAAACTGAACGCCTCTTACGTCGTAATTTTTGTGTCTTAAAGACATAATTTGCCCGTTTTCGTCTACCGAAGTTGCTTCTAAATCTTCTGGTAAATTAGCATCTACAACCCAAGAATGGTATCTTCCTACTTCAAATTCGTTTCCTAAACCTTCAAACAAAATTTCGTCTGAAACTACTGTTTTTACGTTTGTTGCAACTCCGTGATACACTTTGTCAAGGTTAGAAAGCGTTCCGCCAAAAACTTCTCCAATTGCTTGCTGTCCCAAACAAACGCCAAGAATACTTTTTGTTGGACTGTATTTTTCGATTACTGCTTTTAATAAACCTGCTTCATCTGGAATTCCAGGCCCTGGAGAAAGTAATATTTTTTCGAAAGAAGCAATTTCATCAATATCAAATTCGTCGTTTCTGTAAACGGTAACTTCGCAGTTTAAATCTTCTAAATAGTGCACTAAATTGTAAGTGAAACTATCGTAATTGTCTATAACTAAAATCTTTTTCATTTTTTTAAGTTTCTAAGATGCTAAGTTTCTAAGATTCTAAGTTTTCATGCTGTGACTGAAAACTGCGACTGCGACTTGACACCTAATTTTTATTTATTTCTCTCGAACGTATTTTTCTATAATAATTCGATCTATTCCTAATTTTTCTATTTTTTCTACTCCCTTTTGAATTAAAGTGTCGTTTTTAACTTTCACTACAAATTCAAATTTGTTGTTTTCCCAATCGCGGTTGTTGAAGAACTCTAAATTTTCTGTGTAAATACTGTCTTTCAAAGTATATTTTCCGCCTCCGCCAAAGAACAATGCTGATGTTGAATCTTTGCCATTTTTCAAATCATGATTAAAAAAAGCAAAATGTGTATCGTTTATAATTTTAATCATTTTTGTTTTTGAATTGAAAGTCGAAAAAGTCGAATCTTTCTCGGTAGTTTCAGCTGATATAAGACGCCAGGTTCCTTCAATCGGATTGTGCTTTTTCTCTGAATTACAAGATGTCATCGCAATGATTAAAACTAAAATTGATACTGCTTTTTTCATGGTTTTTTATAGTTTGTGGTTAATTGTTTAAGGTTTCAAGCTCTGCGACTGAAAACTGCGACTGCATACTAAATTTTCTCCGCCATTTCTAGCGCTGTATTCAATGCTCTTAACTTATTATAAACTTCTTGCATTTCGCTTTCTTCGTCAGAACTTGCAACGATTCCTGCTCCAGCTTGGCAATGTAATTGATGGTTTTTAGAAAGGAAAGTTCGAATCATAATCGCATGGTTAAAGTTTCCGTCAAAATCCATAACTCCGATTGCGCCGCCGTAAAAATTACGATTTGTTTTTTCGCAGTCTTCTATTAATTGCATAGCTCTATGTTTTGGCGCACCGCTCAAAGTTCCTGCAGGGAAAGTATCTGCGACAACTTGCATTGTGGTTGCTTTGTCGTGTAAATGTCCCGTAACTTTTGATACCAAGTGAATTACGTGAGAGAAAAACTGAACTTCTCTGTATTTCTCTACCTTTACATCATGTCCGTTTCTGCTTAAATCATTTCTTGCTAAGTCAACCAGCATAACGTGTTCGCTGTTTTCTTTTTTATCTTCTGAAAGTTCTTTAGCTAAAAGCGCGTCACGCTCGTCATTTCCAGTTCTTTTAAAAGTTCCTGCAATTGGATGGATTTCGGCTTTTCTATCTTTTACAATAATTTGTGCTTCTGGCGAAGAACCGAATATTTTGAAATCTCCATAATCAAAAAAGAACAAATATGGAGAAGGATTGATACTTCTTAAAGCTCTGTAAACATTAAATTCATCACCTTTAAAACCTTGAGTAAATCTGCGAGAAAGTACCAATTGGAAAACATCTCCACGGTAGCAGTGTTTTTTGGCTAAAGCCACATTAGCTTTAAATTCTTCGTCAGTTAAGTTTGAAAAACCTTCACCTTCTTTAGAGAATTTATAAGAAGCAATATTTCTAGATTGCAACAATTGTTCGATTTCTGCAATATTGTTTTTATTGTCAACGCTGTGGCAGAAAATATATGCTTCGTTTTTGAAGTGATTGATAGCGATAATGTTCTGATAAACTGCATAAAAAACATCTGGAATAGAAGTCGCATTGTCTTTTTTAGCAATCGAAACTTTTTCAAAATAACGAACAGCATCGTAAGAAATGTATCCGAATAAACCGTTGTTAATGAATTTAAAATCGTTTTTTTCTGATTTAAATTGACTTGAAAATTCCTGAATTACCTGCGGAATATTTGTCGAAGCATCAATTGCAATTTTCTCTGAAGTTCCGTCAGGAAAAGTTTTAGAAATAACTTCATTTTCAATTTTGATTGTAGCAATCGGATTGCAGCAGATGTAAGAGAAACTGTTATCGTTTCCATGATAATCACTACTTTCCAGTAATAAACTATTTGGGAATTTATCTCTGATTTTGAAATAAATACTCACTGGCGTTACGGTATCTGCCAGAATTTGTTTGTAATGTGTATTAAGAATAAAAGGTTTCAAAATATATAGTTTTATGTTGTTCGTTAATTTGTTTTCAATTGGATGAAAAAAAAAGGGCTTGTCGTGATGACAAGCCCTTTAAATTTTTATATTTTTTACAATACCATAGGAAGCTTCGTTCACGACGTCTGACGTAAATTCTTCCACCACCAAATATTGTTCATTGTTGTTTTCATATCTTATTTTGATGTGACAAAGATATAAATGTAATTTGAATTAGAATACATAAATTTTCAAAAAAAACTTTTGTAAATCTTGAAATTTGTTAAATTTTAATTCTTCTTACCTTTATAACTGCTTAATTTCCACTTGCTACCGAGTTATTTACATTTAATCTGAAATCTGGATTTCCTTTGATATTTGGCATTGTAAATAATTCGCTAAGTTTCATTTTAGTATATTCTATTCCGTAACCTGGATTGCCATAATAGCCTTTTATACCAGGATTATTGCTTGCAGATTCGCTTTCGATTTCACCTGTACAATTGTTTGCCACAACATTTTTTAAAGTGATTTTTGATAAATTGGCTTCACCATTTCCAATATTTCCTTCCAATAAAACGAATGGAGCAAATCCCGAAACCACACTATTTGTTAAGTTGAAAAAGGTGTTTTCTTTGATGTAAGCAGACTCTCTAACCAAACCTTGATTGTTTTCTTCCAAGTTGACCAAAGTAATGTTGCTTGCATTTATTTTGGTCATTTTTTTAGTCATGTCTGTATTAGCAATTTTCTCATATGAATCTACCTCAAAACATCTTGAACCTGAAATATCTGAAGAAAATGGGTGACGAACAGCAATACTGTTACTGATATTAATTTGAGCACCTTGAGTAAAATCAAAATCATCATCTGTTGTTCTGAAAGAAACTAAATTACTCAAATTCAAATCTCCGCCATAACATTCAAAAGAATCATCATTTGAAAAACTAATTTGAACATGGCTTACTGTTGTTTTTCTTCCAACACCAGCAAGAGAAAGACCATTTAGCTCTTTAGAAGCACTTAATTTTCTTCCAGCATATTCGATTCTCACATATTTTATAGTTCCTGAGTTATCTTCCGGATCTTGACCTCCGTAGTGATTTAAAGTTGGATCTAAATCGAAAGGTAAAGTATGAATACCTCCTAGAGCGTTTATTGGAGCTTTTCCTAAAACAATAATTCCGCCCCAGTCGCCTGGTTTTCTATTGTTTATTTCATTTTCTGAAGTAAAAATAATAGGATCAGTTTCTAATCCTTCAGCCATAATTTTAGCTCCATTTGTAATTACAAGAGTTCCGCAAGTTTTATCGTCGCCTCGAATAACAGTTCCAGGCTCGATTGTTAGCGTTGCATTATTTGTAACATACACAACACCAACTAAATGATAAATATTACGCTTTGTTAATCGTGTATCTTTATCGATTGTTCCAGCAATTATATTGGTTGCTTCTCCATAGTCATTACCAGCAGGTTTAAAGCTCGTCCAGTTGGCCATCCAGTTTGAAGTGCCGATGATTCCTTTTGGCTGTTGTTGAGCTTGTGCGAAAAAGCTGATAATGAGGGTTATGCATGCAATACGTAATTTTGTTTTCATAACTATGATTTTAATTTCTAGTTTTTGATTTTTTAATTGTCCCAAAAATAGAAGCCATATGTTAATCAAAGTCCTGATACTTATTACGAAAGCGTTATTTTACTATTAAGAACGTTAAGTTTATGAAAAGTTTTTGTAAAGAATAAGCCCCGACAGTTTGTACTGTCGGGGCTTATGTATTTCTGAATTAGTAAGACTGAAATATTAGAATTTTAAAGCTACAGCTAATTCAAATTCGTCATTGATAGTTTTATCTCCTAAACCGTCGAAGAAGCTACCTGAACCGTATTTAATATCGTATTTAGTTCTGTCAACTTTGAAAGCAGTTGTAGCAGTGTTTCCTTTTACAGTGATATCAAAAGTTACTGGTTTAGTAATTCCTTTGATAGTTAAGTCTGCAGTTACAGTGTAAACGTCAGCAGATTTTGCACCGATAGTTTTGAAAACTAATTTTGAAGTTGGGAATTTGTCAGTTCCGAAGAAATCGTCAGCTTTTAAGTGACCGTTTAATTTTCCTTGGTATTCTCCAGTTAAATCTGTAGAAGTTAATGAAGTCATGTCAACTGTAAAGTTACCACCAGCTAATTTTTTTCCTTTGAAAACTAAAGAACCTTCTTTGAAGTTTACAGTTCCAGAGTGCTCTCCAGTTACTTTTTTACCTACCCATTTAATAGTAGATGCTTTTACGTCGATTTTTTTAGTTTGAGCGTTTACTGAGATTCCAGCTGCTGCTACGAATAATGCTATTGCAATAGTTTTTAAATTTTTCATGTGTTTTAAAATTAAAATTTGAATTTGATTAATAAATAATTATAGAGTGATAAATAATTCTTCGTGTGATTTTCTAACTTTTTTGCTGTGTTGCGATTTGTCGTCTTCGTGTCTGTAACCTACAGTTGCGATTACTGAAGCATTTAAACCTAATTTGTCAAAACCTAAAATTTCGTTGAAAGAAGCTGCGTTGAAACCTTCCATTGGAGTAGCATCAATTTTTAATTCAGCAGCTGCATTTAATAAATTTCCTAAAGCTAAATAAGTTTGTTTTGCAGTCCAGATGTGTTTTGCATCTTCAGATAAATTTGAAATAACACCTTTCATCATGTCGCTAAATCCACCTAAAGCTTCTGTAGGAACGCCTCTTACTTCGCTAATATTGCTGATGTATTTGTCAACAGAACCTCCGTCAAGGCTTAAATCATTTGCAAAAATGAATAGGTGAGAAGCGTCTGTAATTTGAGTTTGTCCCCAAGCTGCACCTTTTAATTTTTCTCTTAATTCTGGATTTTCAACAATAATTACTTTATAAGGTTGTAATCCGTAAGAAGAAGCACTTAATCTAACGGCTTCTTTTAATGTATTTAAATCAGCTTCTGATATTTTTTTCGAAGCATCGTATTGTTTAACTGCGTATCTCCAATTTTGATTGTCTAAGAAATTGCTCATAGTTTTTATTATTTTATTTGTTGGTTCTATATTTTTCTAATAATTGGTTTAAGAAAACTAATTCTTCTGGTTTTAAATTATTTGCAAATGTTTGCTCGTGCTCATCTACTTTCGGATCTAATTCTTTCAGAACATCTAATCCTTTTTCTGTAATCGAAACTTCAATTTTTCTTCGATTGTCAGGGCAGACGTTTCTTGTCACAAAATCCTTTAATAATAATTTGTCTACCAAACGTGTTGTGTTGCTCGTTTTAGCAAGCATTCGCTCTTGTATCACGCACATATTAGCAGGCTTTCCTTTCTGTCCTCTTAATATACGTAACACATTATACTGTTCTCCAGATAAATCATACGGTTTGATCAACTCGTTGAAATGATCCTGAATCACATTTTGCGTGTACATGATATTCAGAATAACTTTTTTCGCATTATCCATCTTAACCGTACTCTTAATAACCTCTTCAATTGTCATAGTCGTAAATGTATAATTTGTATATACAAATGTAGAACTTTTAATAGTTGTATATACAAATGTTGTGTTAATTTTTTGTTAATGTAAATAAGTGCGCTTTTTGAAAGAACTAAAATGTTAGTTTTCGATACTAAATTTAAAGTAATTTTTTAATATAACGTATTGATATATTGTAAATTAATAATTTTTTAAAGTCGGAAATTGATTTTGATTGAAGCTGTTGATCAAATAACTTTTTGTAAGATAATATTAAAGCAAATGATTCTCAAAATCAGTCGGATTGACAACTTTTTGGAATTCAGATAGGAGAAAACCCTTTGCAATTTGACTGAAATTTGCAATTTCGGTCTTTATCCATGCTTCATCGTGTCCTAATTCTTTAGCAAGTACTCTAGCAGTTTTTTCCGAAACTTCAATTGCAGCTCTCGCGTCTAAGAATAATAAACGAACGCGTCTTGCCAAAATATCGTCAATCGTTCTTGCCATTTCATAACGAATAGCCCAAACGACTTCTGCCATTGTAAACTCATGATCTGGATGTAGTTTTTCTTTTAATTCAGGTTCGCTTTCTTGCAGCTCAATTATTTTAGAAATATCAGAACCATATATATAAAGGTGATTTTCTCTGTCTGCAGCATTCGTCGGTTGATTTCCATGAATGGAAAGATGTTCAGTCGTACATTCTTTATTAGGTAATTTTCCTGTTTTGATTGCTTTATCAATAATATCTTCAGCAATTTTTCTGTACGTTGTCCATTTTCCGCCAGTAATAGTGATAAGTCCCGTTTCTGAAACTATAATTTTATGACTTCTTGAAACTTCTTTAGTGCTTTTGCCTTCTTCTTTCGGTGCAGCCAACGGACGCAATCCTGCAAAAACCGATAAAACATCAGCTCTTGTTGGTTTTTTTGCTAGAAAACGTTGTGCAGTTTCGAGAACAAATTGAATTTCACTTTCTAAAGCAATTGGTTCTAAACTTTGTTTTTTAATTAAAGTATCAGTCGTTCCAACGACAATTCGATTGTGCCAAGGAACGGCAAATAGAACTCTTCCGTCTTTTGTTTTCGGAATCATCAAAGCATTTTCACCCGGAAGAAAAGATTTGTCAAACACCAAATGAATTCCCTGACTTGGAACAATGTATTTTTTATAAACGTTATCATTCAACTTCATGATCGCATTTGTAAAAACTCCGGTAGCATTTATAACAGCAGAACCTTTTACATCATATTTAATTCCATTTTCTTGATCTTGAACCTGAACGCCAATAACTTGGTTTTTTCCGTCTTTTAATAAATTGACAACTTTTACATAATTCAAAAGACAAGCTCCATTTTCTACGGCCGTTTGAGCAAGATTAATTGCCAAACGAGAATCATCAAATTGTCCGTCGTGATAAATAACGCCATTTACCAGACCATTTTCTTCTACGTTTGGAAGTAATTGAATAGTTTTCTTCTTCGAAAGATATTTAGAACTTCCTAAACTCAAACAACCCGACAATAAATCGTAAACTTTTAGTCCAATTGTATAAATAAAACTGCTAAACCAATTGTAGTTCGGAATAATAAAAGATTGGTTTTTGACTAAATGAGCTGCGTTTTGAGCTAATAAACCTCTTTCTTTTAGAGCTTCTATCACCAAGTGCACATTTCCTTGTTCTAAATAACGTACTCCGCCGTGAACCAATTTGGTGCTTCTGCTTGAAGTTCCTTTTGCAAAATCGACCGCTTCAAATAAGATTGTTTTATAACCCCGGCTTGCTGCATCAACAGCTGTTCCGAGACCGCTCGCACCTCCGCCAATTATTATTACATCCCATTTTTCGGTATTTTGTAGTTTGGATAATTGTTCGGAACGGTTCATTCTATTCTTGGATATTTATTTTGGGAAATGTTGTTTGAAGCAAACTTAACGAAATGAAATTAAAAATTGATGAAGAAAAATATTTAACCGCAAAGCACGCAAGGTTTTTTGAAAATAGGGCTTTGTAAAAAGCGCAAAGTTCGCAAAGCTTTGTAAATAAAACTTTGCGAACTTTGCGTATATCTTAGCGCGTTTTGCGGTTAAACCAACTTGAAACTTGAAACAAATAAAACTTGAAACAAATTATTAATGTGGCAATTTATCTTTTATCAAACCATAAAACCAAGTTCCGGCAATTGCACTTACTAGAGTAACCACAATTACAGTTGCACCAGTACCAATTTGAGCGAAAAGAGGACCTGGGCAAGCTCCAGTAATTGCCCATCCGAAACCAAACATTAGTCCTCCGTAAATCTGTCCTTTATTGAAAGTCTTTGGCTGAATTTCGATTTTTTCGCCATCAAGAGTTTTAATATTGAATTTTTTAATCAATTGCACTGAAATTAATCCAACAGCAACAGCACAACCAATTACGCCATACATATGAAATGATTCCAAGTTGAACATTTCCTGAATACGAAACCAACTGATGATTTCTGCTTTTACGAATACAATTCCGAAAAAGATTCCAACAATTAAATATTTAAGGTTTGCAAACGCGTTTTCTTTTTTCTGGCTTGCGTTGATTCCTTCGCCGTCGATATTTTTATTTTCTAAACTCATTTTTGAAATTTTAAAGTGAAAGAATATAAGGTAAAATCAAAAGTGCCATTACAAAACCGCCAATCATAAAGCAGATTGTGGCTACTAATGAAGGCCATTGTAAATTTGATAATCCCATAATCGCGTGCCCGCTTGTGCATCCTCCAGCGTAACGAGTTCCGAAACCAACTAAGAATCCACCAACCACAATCATAATAAATCCGCGAAGCGTTAGTAAACTTTCCCAAGAAAATAATTGTGACGGAACTAAACCACTATGATCTGTGATTCCGTAAGTCGCTAATTTCGCTGATAATTCAGGAGCAATTTCCACCGGATTTGGATTCGATAAGAAAGAAGCAGCGATAAAACCACCTAAAAATATTCCTAAAACGAAGAATAAATTCCAGCTTTCTTTTTTCCAATCGTATTTAAAAAACGAAATATTCGCAGGAATGCAAGCCGCACAAATATGACGAAGTGACGAACTAATCCCAAAAGATTTATTTCCAATAATTAATAAAATTGGAACAGTTAATCCAATTAGTGGACCTGCAACATACCAAGGCCAAGGTTCTTTAATGATTTCTAGCATAATTTTTTAAGGTTGTAAGGTACATAGGTTCAAAGGTTCAGAGGTTAAAAACTTTGTCCCTTTGCGCCTCTGAACCTTTGTCCCTTTTTTAAATTATTTTAATACTTTACTTTGACAAACAAAATCTGATTTTGGAATATTCGTTTTTGAAATTGCTCCAAAACCACCTTCAACTTCAGAGAAATTTCTGAAACCTCTTGCTTGAAGGATAGAAGCTGCAATCATACTTCTGTAGCCTCCAGCGCAATGCAAATAAAAATGCTCATTCGGATTAATATCTTTTAGCCAATCATTAATATAAGCCAAAGGTTTGCTGTAAGCGTCATCAATATGTTCAGCTGCGTATTCTGTCTCTTTGCGAATATCTACAACTTTATCTTCGCCAAATTTAAATTCGTTGGCAAATTGTTCAGAGGTAATTCGATTTACGGTATCAGTTTCAAAACCTGCATTTTGCCAAGCTTCAAAACCGCCTTCTAAATGTCCGATGATAGTATCAAAACCAACACGGCTTAAACGCGTAACAGTTTCTTCTTCCATGCCAGCTGCAGTAACCAAAATAATTGGCTGTTTTACATCGGCAATTAAAGTTCCAACCCACGGAGCAAAATCTCCGTTGATTCCTATATTGATAGACTGCGGAATAAATCCTTTACTGAAATCAGCTGCGCTTCTTGTATCTAAAATTAAAGCACCGGTTTCTTCTGCAACAGCTTCAAATTCTTTTACATTTATGGTTTTCATTCCGTTGTGTAGAACAGTTTCAAAACTTTCGTAACCTTGTTTGTTCATTGCAACATTCATGCTGAAATAGGCTGGAGGAGGCAATAATCCGTCAGTTACTTCTTTGATGAATTCTTCTTCGGTCATATTTGCACGCAAAGCATAATTTGTTGCTTTCTGGTTACCGATTGTTGAAACGGTTTCTTTGCTCATGTTTTTTCCGCACGCGCTTCCCGCACCGTGCGCAGGATAAACGATTACTTCATCAGCCAAAGTCATAATTTTATCTCTTAACGAATGAAATAAAATTCCAGCCAATTGATCTTGAGTCATTCCAGCTGCTTTTTGAGCTAAATCTGGACGACCAACATCTCCAATGAATAAAGTATCTCCAGAGAAAATCGCGTGATCTTTTCCGTTTTCATCAATTAATAAAAATGTAGCACTTTCCATGGTGTGCCCAGGAGTGTGCAAAACTTTAATCGTTACGTTTCCGATTTTGAATTCCTGTCCGTCTTTCGCAGAAATGCAATCAAATTCGCAGGCAGCATTTGGCCCATACACAATTGGAGCTCCAGTTTCTTTGCTTAAATCTACGTGTCCAGAAACGAAATCAGCGTGGAAATGCGTTTCAAAAATATATTTCAGCTTAACTCCATCACGATCTAAACGATCCAGATAAGGCTGAATTTCTCTAAGCGGATCAATAATGGCCGCTTCGCCATTTGAAGTGATATAATATGCACCTTGCGCTAGGCATCCGGTGTAAATTTGTTCTATTTTCATGATAGGTATTGTAAAATGATGGGATACAAAGGTAACTTTGTTTTTTAAAAAAATAGGTGACTAATGTTACAGAAATTAGGTTTTTGTGTAAAAAAATATGTTGTTTGTCATAATCGATTGAGATAAATTAAATTTAAAGTGGAGCAATTACGCTTTAAGCTTTAATTTTGCATATGACGAATATCATTTCAAAAGAAAAATAAAATGAACACACAAAACTTATTGGATCAAATTGCTTTTATAAAAGAAATTGATAAAGTAAAATACATTCAGCGCAAGACAAAATTATTCAACAGCGACAGATGCGAAAACGACGCAGAACACAGTTGGCATTTGGCTTTAATGGCAATTGTTTTGGCAGAACATTCGAATGAACCGATTGATGTCCTGAAAGTGGTGAAAATGGTTTTGATTCATGATATCGTAGAAATAGACGCTGGCGATGTTTTTATTTATGATACCGTAAAAAATCACTCGAATACTGATGAAGAGCGTTTGGCAGCAAACAGAATTTTCGGTTTACTTCCTGAAAAACAAAAAGAAGAATTCATTTCAATTTGGGAAGAATTTGAAGCGGGAGAAACCAAAGAAGCCAAATTCGCAAAATCAATGGATCGTTTAGAACCATTATTACAGAATATTTCTAACAATGGCGGAACTTGGAAAGAATTTGGGGTGAAATATGATAAAGTTTACGAAAAGAAAAGCGTTATAAAAGAAGGTTCAAAATCGATTTGGAATTACGCTGAAGGTTTGATTAACGAAAGTGTAGAAAAAGGAATTTTGGAGAAGTAAAATTCCACCATATAAGTTATATAAGTTCATTTTAGTTTTGCACAAAATTTATATTTACTTATATAACTTATATGGTTTAAAATTTTAAAAAGAAACTTATGTTTTAAGAGGCAATTCGGGTTCTAATGGTTAAATTTGTGGAACTTCATAAACAAATTACCATTATGGAAGAAATGCTCTTTTATGATCGAATGCAATTTGCCTTCACGATTACTTTTCATTACCTTTTTCCACAACTTACAATGGGTCTTTCGCTCATCATTGTTTACTTCAAGTGGAAATATCTAAAAACTAAAGACGAACAATACAATCACGCCACCCATTTCTGGATGAAAATCTTCGCCCTCAATTTTGCAATGGGCGTTGTAACGGGAATTCCGATGGAGTTTCAGTTTGGAACCAACTGGGCTAAATTTTCCGAATTAACGGGCGGAATCATTGGCCAAACGCTTGCCATGGAAGGAATGTTTTCTTTCTTTCTCGAATCTTCTTTCTTGGGAATATTTTTATTTGGAGAAAAACTTCTCGGACATAAATGGCATTTTGTAACCGGATTATTAATTATGATAGGTTCTTGGGCCAGCGGATTTTTAATCATCGCCACACATTCATGGATGCAGAATCCTGTTGGTTATGAAATCTTAGAAAACGGAAAATTTGTATTGAATAATTTTCAAGCTTTATTCTTGAATCCTTGGCTTTGGCCGTCTTACTTGCACAATCAAGCTGCTTCTATGGTAACAAGTTCTTTTGTTGTTGCCGGAATTGGAGCTTTCTATATTTTAAGCAAAAAGAATGTTTCTTTCGGGAAATTGTTCTTAAAAACGGGAGTAATTTTCGGATTGATTTCGAGTGTTATTGTTGCGGTTCCAACGGGAGATTTATTGGCTAAAAATGTTGTGAAATATCAACCTGTAACTTTTGCCGGGATGGAAGGAATTTTTCATACCGAGAAAAAAGGTTCTGAAATTGTTTTAATTGGTCAGCCCGATGTAAAAGACAAAAAACTGGATAATAAAATCGCTGTTCCTAATATTTTGAGTTTCTTGACTTATGGAAATTGGGATCAGGAAATTAAAGGTTTAGATCAGTTTGAGGAAGATTTGCATCCAACTAATATTTCCGGATTGTATTATGCGTATCATATTATGGTCGGACTAGGAACGGTTTTTATCGGTTTAATGGTGCTTTCTCTTTTTCAATTAATTAGAGGAAAATTGTTTGAAACCAAATGGCTTTTATGGTCTTTAATGTTCATGATGCCGTTTCCTTATATTGCCAATACAACAGGCTGGTACACGGCCGAATTAGGAAGACAGCCTTGGTTGGTTTACAATTTAATGCGAACAGCCTCTGGAGCTTCGCCAACAGTTTCTTCTGGAAATACCCTATTTACATTACTTGGTTTTATTGGTTTGTACCTTTTACTGGGAATGTTGTTTTTGCTTTTGGTTGGAAAAATTATCAATAAAGGACCGCATCATGTGGAACTTTCAACAGAAAAAATATAAGTATGGAATTTTTTTGGTACGTAGTTTTAATGGGAATTCTAGCTGTTTATCTGGTTTTAGACGGTTATGATTTTGGTGCAGGAATTATTCATTTATTTTTTGCCGATACAGAAAAAGATAAAAAAGCAATTACAAATGCAATTGGTCCGTTTTGGGATGCCAATGAAGTTTGGCTGATTGCAGCTGGAGGCGTTTTATTTTTTGCTTTTCCAACTTTATACGCTTCGTCTTTCAGCGGATTTTATTTGCCTTTGATAATGATTTTATGGCTTTTGATTTTCCGTGCAATCGGATTAGAAATGCGCGGACAAGTTCATAATCATATGTGGGAAAGCATTTGGGACAAAGCTTTCGGAATTGCGAGTTTGCTTTTGGCTCTTTTCTTCGGGATTGCTTTGGGAAATATTGTTCGTGGAGTGAATCTCGGAATGGTTCAAAATGGAGTTTCTACCCAAGAAGCGCATTATTTCTTTTTGCCTTTGTGGAACCCAACTTTTAGTCCGCAAGCGAATGAATTAGGAATTATCGATTGGTTTACGCTTTTCTTAGGAATTGTAAGCGTTGTCGCTTTGACGATTCATGGCGCGAATTGGATTATTTATAAAACGAATTCGGCGCTAAATCCGAAATTGAAAAATGTTGTTTTTAGATTGAATTTTGTTTTGCTGGTTTTGGTTTTTATTTCTTTGGGAATTTGGCATTTTATTGAGCCAAAACCGTTTCACAATTTCATTGAAAATCCGATTCTTTGGTTTTTTCCTTTAATGACTTTTGTTGGAATTGCTGGATTGTTTAAAGTTCGTTCTTTCAAAAAAGATGGTCAAGGATTTGTTTTTTCAACCTTATTTTTATTAGGAGGATTTGCTTCTACAGCCGTTTCTATTTTTCCGAATGTTTTGCCTTCAACAAATAAAGTAAATCCGTCATTAACGATTTATAACACTGCGGCTCACGAATACGGATTGAATGCTGGATTGAGCTGGTTTTTTGTCGCTTTGTTTCTTGTAATTATTTATTTTATTATTCAATATCGTGTTTTCAGCGGGAAAATGGATGATATTGGGTATGGAGAACATTGATTTTTTTATAGCCACGAATTGCACAAATTTTCACGAATTTATATCAATTGCCTTCAGTTTTAACTGGAGGTTTTTTGTTGAGATTTGAAAGGGCTTTAGTCAAACTTTACGAGTTTGGCTAAAGCCCTTTTTTGTGCATTTTTTACCTTCAGCTAAAGCTGAAGGCAATTCAATAAAGTGTTCTTTTTAAATTGCACTTTTTATCTAATGAATTTGTAATAACGAAAACTTCCTGCTTATCGGAGTCTGCGTTAGGGATAGGAGCGGTATCTCCCGATTTAGAAAAACAAGGCTTTTTAGCCGTAGTTTTTGTTAATTGGGAATTTAGCGGATAGCCCGGCCGGAGGCAACGCCCAAAACAATCTTCTCCAATACGTATGTTTTTAGTACAGAAAAACATAGGATAAATTTTACGAAAGATTTAATTACAACTAAGAGTTATATTCTATAATGTTAATTGTAGGAAAAACAAGCCCTTAATGCTTAATATTGCGCATCTAAGAATTTTTCCCCCCTGAATTTTTAGAAAATGATTTTTCACTAGAAGCTTAAATCTATTTTTACCTACTAAATTATTATGCCTTTAACAATTTTTTCCGACAAGGTTAGATTTCGTTACAAATCTAAGAATTGGCAGTATCAGTTTGATGAAATTAAAGAACTGGGACTGCTTAAAAAAAAGAGAAAATATTTTCTTGAAAACGGTGCTTTTATTGCCGTAACTGCTGCAACATATTATTGCATGTTGTTTTCCGATTTAATGTACTTGTATTACGTAATTCCTGCTATTTTTTGTTATTCATTTATCTTAGCAACAAGATTCGGAAATAAGGCCGAGTTTGTTTATTTTGTTTTTGTAAAAGATGTTTACAAGAACGAAATAAGGACAAAAATCGCTTCAAAAGATCGCGTATTGATCGGCAAACAAATTGATGATTACTTAGATCTTCAGTTTGAAAGAAGTGTAAAAAGAACTGCGTAAAAAGGAGGCAGAGATGTTTATATTCGATATTTCCCGTTATGATTGCATTTTCATAATGGCAGCTTTGATGTACGGCTATTTTATCATTACACAAAGAAAAAATTAACGTAACGTTACTTCTTAAATTCCCAATTATGAAGTAGCTTTAAAATTCTCAAAAATAAAGTGTAGTTATGCTGCTAAAAAGTTTAGCAGTTGGCTGTTTTGACTATACATGACCACAAATCAGAAACAAAAATTATGGCAGCAACAATTAAAAATAAAATTAGAAACATAAGAGAGTTAAAAAATTACACTCAAGAGTATATGGCAGAACGATTAGGCGTAACTCAGGCGGGTTATAGCAAAATTGAGAAAGGAAAAACTTCTTTAAGTTATGAAAAGCTAGTTGAAATTGGAAGAATTCTAGATGTGAGTGTAGAGGATATTATTAGTTTTGATTACGATAAGTATTTTACCAGTTACAATAAAATAACAGGAAATAATAATGGAAGTATTATGATAAACACAGATAGTACATCTATTTTAAAAGAACTTTATGAAGATAAAATTCAATTGTTGGAAAAACTTTTGAATAAAACAGAAATTGAGCTCGGCCGTTATAAAAATAAATTTGGAGAAATCTGAAGGTTTTAGTTTCATCTTTGTCAAAGTGTAAAAGCTTTGACAAAGATTACTCTACAAGTGAAACTAAAATTAAATTTTGAAACTAAATATTTAAAAGAAAACTTCTTTGGTAATGATGTAGAAGCCCATTACTAAGACAAACCATCCGAAGAGTGGTTTTAATTTTGCGCCGTCAATTTTTTTAGAAAGCTGGCTTCCAATAAACATTCCGATTAAGGCCATTGCTGAAACACTTAAAAGGAAAGTATAATTTATTGGTGTTCCGATATATAGATCGCCCGCAAAACCTATGGATGAATTAATAGTGATGATTAATAATGAAGTTCCAACGGCTTGTTTCATTGGCAGATTAGCGAAAAAAAGCAAAGCAGGAATAATTAAAAATCCGCCGCCAGCGCCCAGAAATCCAGTTACAATTCCGACTAAAAAGCCGATTAAGCTGAGTTGTGAATAATTGGTTTCTGTTGATTTAATTTCAGACTGCTTTTTTTTAATCATTGAAATAGCAGCTGTAATCATCAAGACAGAAAAGATGATCATAATTAGAAAATCTTTTGAAACCGTATAAGAAGCAACAGAAAATAAAGTTGCCGCAATTTGAGGAAATATTACTTCACGGATTATTAAAATCGAAACTACTGAAGGAATAGCAAAATACAAAGCCGATTTCAGTTTCAGGTTTCCCATTTTATAATGACTAAAACTTCCAAATAAAGCGGTTAATCCGACAATAAACAAAGAATAAGAAGTTGCCTGATCGGGATTTACTTTAAACAAATAAACTAAAATAGGAATAGTCAGAATGGAACCGCCTCCGCCAATTAAGCCAAGTGTGATTCCGATTATGATTGAGGCAAAAAATCCTAAATATTCCATTGCATTTATTTTGATGCAAAGTTGCTTCGGAAATTAGGATTCTACAGTAACATTTATCACAGAAGAGTTTTTTTTCGCCACGAATTCACGAATTATTTTTTTGATAATGATTGAGAAAAATTAGTGAAATTGAAGACAGTAAAAAAATAACAGTGAAAATTCGTGAATTGCTTCGCCTGTTCGCTATCGCTCGAGTCGTGGCGAAAAAAACTTTATTTCAAAAGTTCAATCTGATTACGATTAAGTTTTACCAAACCTCGCTGTTCCATTTTTTTTAATAATCTAGAAACAACTTCTCTAGAAGTATTTAATTCTGTAGCAATTTCTTGGTGTGACAAATTAACTTCAGAACAACCGCAAGCATCAGAATGTCTTTTTAGGTAAAACTCCAATCTTTCATCCATCGAACGGAAAGCGATATTGTCAACTACTTCGAGAACTTCTTCAAAACGGCTTCGGTACGTTTCAATTACAAATTCGTACCAAGATCGGTGCTCCATCATCCATTTATCCATTAATTGTAACGGAATCATCATTACGGTAACGTCTTCGACCACTTTTGCCATGATTTGACTTTTTTCGCTTTTAGCAGTACAAATCATCGAAATGGCGCAGGCTTGGCCAGGTTGCAAATAATACATTAAAAACTCGCCGCCATCTTCACCTTCACGATAAATTTTGATTTTTCCTTTAGTAATCAAAACGGTATTTTTAATATATTGTCCGGTACGCATTAAAATGGTTCCAGTTTCAAAGTTCTGAAGGCTTCCGTTTTCTTCAATTGTAGCGATAAGTTCGTTAGAAAAATTAGGAAATATGGTATTTAGAGAAGGTTGCATGAATCTGTTTTTTTGTCTGATTAGTTTTAATCCTGAACAGGAAGATTTAAAATATAATAATCGTTAAAAATTCCCTGAAAAGAATCTAAATCGATGTTTTCCGTTTTTATGTTTTTTTGGTTTTCAAAAAGCTTGTATTCACCTTTAAGGTCAGATTTTTGTGTCCATAAAACACCATTTTTTATCTGGCCTTGCCCATTTGTAGTTAAATAAGCTACTTTGAGTAACTTTGATTCAGCTATTATTTTATTTCTGTATGAACTAAGATAAATTTTCAAAATCGCATCTTCTTCTGAAAAAAAATCAGCAATTTCATTAAAGAGCAAGTCTGAAGTAACATTATATTCAGCTGTTTTTAAGAAGCTGTATAATTTGTGTGTTTTCTCAAAATCATCGCCTTGAGCTTTTGATAAATTGTCTCGGTAAAATAAATAACTTGTTTTTTCTGCATTGTATATGGTTCCCCAAATTCTGCCATTTGGCGGTAATTTAGTTGTGTTGAAATCTATTACTTCCTGATAAAATAATAATCTTCCGTTATAAAAGAATTCGCTAACTTTCTTTTTGTCTTTTACATAAAATTTAATGACTGCTTTTTCTTCACTTAAATTAGTAGCAATTATAGTATCATTTTTTTGGGTAAAGAGAAAGGAATTGTAATAGGAATTAGCATTAATCTCAACAGTAAAACTTTCTAGTTTTCCCTTGTTGAATTTTTTAGTAATTGCTCCGTTTTCGATTTTTATTTCTTCTGTCTCTGAATTATTTCCATCTTTTTGTGCGGATAGAGATAAACTGCAAAACAAAAAAAGTACCATTATCAATTTCATTATAATGTATCATTATTAATTAAAAGGCTTCTATTTTTAGATTCTGACAAAGATAAGAGATTGAAATGGGATTAATTGTAAGGAAACTGCATTTAAGATGTGTTTTATATAAATGAAAAAATCCTATTTTCTATCGATTTTGTAGGCTGAATTTTTAAAAATAGTAACTAAATTTGTAATTCACTGATTATAATAGTTTCTCTAAAACGTTTTCTGAGAATAATAATCGAAATCGCATTTGGTACGTTTTTCATATAGAGAAACGTCGTAATTTTACAAAAACACATTTTATTATGAATTTATCACAAGAAGATTGGGTTGCACAGCTAGGAGCTGACGAAAATGCAGTTATACTTGATGTAAGAACTGAAGACGAATTTAATGACGGCTACATTGAGAATGCTCTTAATATTGATATCAATAAAGGGCAGGCATTTATCTATGAAATCGAAGAATTAGACAAAAATAAAAACTATTACGTATACTGTCGTTCTGGGGCTAGAAGCGCTAAAGCTTGCCAAATCATGAACGAATTGGGTATCGAAAACGCTTACAATCTGCTTGGAGGAATCCTAGATTGGGAAGGCGAAACAGTACAACCATAAAAGAAGAAGAGGCATAATAAAGCCTCTTTTTTTTTTTTGAAATAGAATTACCAGACTATTAACAAACCAAATTAATTATGAGTTTTATACCAGAAGAATATCAGATTACAAGTCTGATAAATCAAGATACTTATCTTGTAAATGGAGAATTGAAACAATGGACAGGACAAACCACACCTGTGTTTTCTACTATTTCTTCAACTGAAAAGTATTCGCCAACTTTATTAGGATCTATTCCTTTTATGGGAGAAAAAGAAGCAGCAGAAGTTGTCGAAGCTGCTACCGATGCATACGATATGGGACAAGGTTTATGGCCAACTATGAAAGTAGTGGATCGTATTAAATGCATGGAAAAATTTGTGAAACAAATGAAAGAAACCCGCGAAGAAGTGGTTAAACTTTTGATGTGGGAAATTGGAAAAAACCTTGGAGATTCACAAAAAGAATTTGACAGAACAGTAGAATATATTTACGATACTATTGCCAGCTATAAAGAATTAAACGGACGCAGTTCACATTTTGAAAAAGTACAAGGTGTAAACGCGATGATCCGTCGTGGACCTCTTGGAGTTGTTTTGTGTCTTGGACCTTACAATTATCCTCTTAATGAAACTTTTTCATTATTGATTCCTGCTTTGATTATGGGAAATACTGTAATCTTCAAACCTGCTAAACATGGTGTTTTATGTATTTCGCCATTATTAGAAGCTTTCAGAAGCAGTTTTCCAAAAGGGGTAATCAACATTGTTTACGGTAGAGGACGTGAAGTGGCTTCTCCGATTATGAAATCTGGAAAAATTGATGTTTTGGCATTAATTGGAAACAGTAAATCGGCGATTGCTTTACAAGATCAACATCCGAACAAAAACAGATTACGTTTAATTTTAGGTTTAGAAGCTAAAAATCCAGCGATTATTCTTTCAGATGCAGATTTAGATTTGGCTATTCAAGAATGTATTACAGGAAGTTTGTCTTTTAACGGTCAGCGTTGTACGGCTTTAAAAGTGCTTTATGTTCACGAATCTATTGCAGAAGAATTCAATAAACGTTTTTCTGAAAAAGTAGATAGTTTGCTTTTTGGAAATCCGTGGGAAAAAGGAGTTTCTTTAACACCGCTTCCAGAAACAGATAAGCCAAAATATATTCAAGGTTTAATTGATGATGCAACTTCAAAAGGAGCAAAAATCATCAATGAAAAAGGAGGAAAACACACTGATAATTATATTTTTCCAGCTGTTTTATATCCAGTAAATAAAGAAATGCGTGTTTATCACGAAGAGCAGTTTGGGCCAGTTGTTCCTGTTCTTTCTTTCAAAGATATTAAAGAGCCATTAAAAGACATGGCAGAATCAAATTACGGACAGCAAGTGAGTTTGTTTGGTAAAGACATCAAAACTCTAGCACCGCTGATTGATGCTTTGGTAAATTTAGTTTGTAGAGTAAACCTCAACAGTTCTTGTCAAAGAGGGCCAGATGCTTTCCCATTCACAGGAAGAAAAGATTCTGCTGTAGGAACTTTGAGTATTCCAGATGCTTTGCGTTCTTTCTCAATTCGTACGTTTGTAGCTTCAAAAGATATCGATTATAATAATGAGATTCTACAGGAATTGCTTAACAGCAAAGAATCAAATTTTATTAATACAGATTATATTTTGTAGTCCTCAAGGTTATATATTAATTGTAGATGCCGTCTGTTGCTTTTGGTGATAGACGGTTTTTACTTTTTTAGATACTAAGGTTCTGAGATTCTAAGTTTTTCTTTTTGTGAAAAGTTAGAGCTAAAATTACATCTCACATTTTACAATTCACTATCAACAATTTACAATTAATAACTAAATTTGTAACATTCGTAGAAAAAAGTCCACTAATACGATATCAAAAATTAATTTAAAATACCTAAGAACTACTTATGAAAAAGAAATTTTTGCAATTTGCATTAATAGCATTTGTTCTTTTTGCCCAAAATAACTTTGCCCAAGAGCTTTATATGCCCAGAAATATTAAAGAAGCTTATGAGAACGGAACACGTTCTAAAGACGGAAAACCTGGAGCAAATTATTGGCAGAACCGAGGAAAATATAATATGGAAATTTCAGTTGATCCGAAAACGAGATTGGTCAGCGGAACAGAAACCATAATTTACGAAAACAATAGCAAGGATACGCTAAGAAACTTGGTTATTCGTTTTGTAAATAATCTTCACAAACCTTCTTCTCCTCGTGGAAGCGAAGTAAGCAATGATTTTTTAAGCGAAGGATTAACAATTACTTCATTAAAAATAGAAAATGAAGTATACAAAGAAGACGCAAAAAAATGGGGAACTGTTGGGAATGTAAAATTGCAAAAACCGATTTTGCCGCGTTCTAAAACAATTATCAATATTCAGTGGAATTATCCGTTGTCTATAGAAAGCGGTAGAGAAGGGCAGATTGACGAAACAACATTTTTTGTAGCATACAGTTATCCTCGCGTTTCAGTTTTTGATGATTACAATGGTTGGGACAGATTGGCGCACACTGATCGTCAGGAATTTTATAATGATTTCAATGATTATGTTTTTTCTGTAAAAGCACCAAAAAATTACGTGGTCTATGCGACTGGAGATTTGTTAAATCCAGATGAGGTTTTGCAACCTGAATTTGCTTCACGCTTAAAGAAATCATACACTACAGATGAAATTCTGCATATCGCTAACGAACAAGAAATGAAAAGCGGAGTAGTAACGAAACAATACGATTGGAATGTTTGGAAATTTGAAGCTAAAAATATTTCAGATGTGTGTTTTGGTTTAAGCGATCATTATTTATGGGATGCCAGCAGTGTTGTGGTTGACAAGAAAACAAATCGTCGCGCAAGTGTTCAAGCAGCTTATAATGTGAAAGGAACTGATTTTGTAAATTCAGTTAAAAACAACCAATATGCTTTAGATTGGTTTTCTAACAATTGGCCAGGAGTTCCTTATCCATTTTCAAAAATGACGGCTTTTCAAGGTTTTGCAGATATGGAATATCCAATGATGTGCAACGATTCACAAATGGATGATCCTGTTTTTGCACAATTGGTTCAAGATCATGAAGTGGCGCATACTTATTTTCCTTTCTATATGGGAATTAATGAAACGCGTTATGCTTTTATGGATGAAGGTTGGGCAACAACTTTTGAATATTTAATCGGAATTGCAGAACACGGCAAAGAAGCGGCAGATAAATTTTATAAGGAATTTAGAGTGAAACATTATATTACTGATCGTTCTACAGAAGAAGATCAGCCTATTATAACAATGTCTACACAGGTTTCAGGAGCAGGTTATGGAAATAATTCTTATGGAAAAGCGTCTCTTTCTTATTTAGCTTTGAAAGATATGCTGGGAGATGAAATGTTTAAAAAGGCACTTCATTATTATATGGATACTTGGAACGGAAAACATCCAATTCCGTGGGATTATTTTAATTCATTTAATACTGCAACTGGAAAGAACTTAAATTGGTTTTTTAATAATTGGTTCTTTACTAACCATTATTTAGATATTGCTGTAAAAGGACTTTCTGCTGATAAGAAAACGATAATAGTAGAAAATATTGGCGGTTTTGCTATTCCATTTGATGTTATAATTACTTACGCTGACAAATCGAAAGTTACTGTGCATCAAACACCGGCAATTTGGGAGAAAAATCAAAAAACAGCCAAAATAATTCTGAAAAGTGCAAAAAAAATAGAAAAAATTGAAGTTGATGGCGGAATTTTTATGGATGCAACGCCAGAAGATAATATTTTACATGTTAAATAATTGAATTAACTGTAAGAAATGGTTTAATAACGCCGCTTTGTTTTAACGAAGTGGCGTTTTTTATTTAAAATAATTAAAAATATTCAAAATTACGGGAAACCGTAAAGATGTTTAGGGGAAATATATTATGTTTGCCGACTAATAAAAAACCTACAGTTTATAAAATGAAAAATACATTTGTTCTGATTGTTTTGCTAAATACCCTTCAGTTTTTTGGACAGAATGATCAAAAGGCAGCATTTCAAAAAAACAAATATGATTTGGCTGTTTCGTACTACAAAAAAGCTGATTTTGTAAAAGCTATTGATTTATTTTCTTTGGCTGCGAAGATTAAACCTGAAAATGAAATAGGTCAAGAGGCTGTTAAAAAAGTCGATACTTTAAAAGAAATTTTAAGAAAAGAAATTTTAAGCCATGTAATTGGAACTTGGAAAAAAACAGGAACCCAACCAGTTTGGTCTACTGTTACCACAAGTACTAATCAGTCTAGTTTTGACGAAGTAGTTGAAATTAAAGAAAACGAGCTATTATTTTACGAAGTTGACAAAAAAACGAAAGTAAAGAAACTGCTAAAAACAGAGAATTTAGTTTATAATGATGCTAAAAGCTATGTGTCAGTATTCTCAGAAATTATACTTTCAGATGGGTCAATTTGGAATTGCAGTCTTAATGAAAAATTAAATGTACTGCATGTTATTAATGTAGCTATTAAAACAGAAGAAGGAATACAAAAGATAAACAGTAATAATGAAGAAAGTTATTACGTTAAAATGTAAATAAGAGTTATAAAAAAGGGAATCGTTTTGATTCCCTTTTTTTGTTTTATAGAAATTTAAATCCAAGCGAAAAATTTGTTACCCCAGTTTTAATTTCACTATTTGAAGCATCTATATCGCTTAGTCCTGCAAGATATCTAACATCAAAAGTCAGTCTCCAAACATCAACTCCGACACCTCCAAGAACACTATGATTATTTCTTTCTATTGCGATAGAATTTAGATTATTGCTGGTGCTTATGTCGGAATAGTTTTTCCAGTTGTATCCCACAAAAAGTCTCACATTTCCCAATTTTCCAAGCGGAATAATTTTAAGCCCTGCAATTAATGATGCATCTGTTCCTGCTAGTTTATATTCAGTTTCTCCAATGCCGTCTTGGTACACGCTGAAATTAGTTTGGCCATATCCAAATTCTCCCTGAGCATAAAAAAGTGCAAGATTTAATCGGCCAAAAGCAGCAAATCCAACTCCTGTGTTTGTATGGTCTGAGCTGAAATTTTTGGCATTGACAGAAGTAATATTAGTCGAAAACTGTGGTCCGATTTGTATCAATTGCGCAAATCCATTGGCGCAAATACATAAAAATGCTGCTAAAAGGAATTTTCTCATAATGCGATTTATTTGATTTTGGTACTATAAAAATAATCATAATAGATTAAAATTGAATGATTTGTCTGATTTATTTTTGTGTAAAGTTTTGAAAATTAGTTGTTTCTGGATTTTTAGTTTGCTTTTTACAATCAAATTAAAATGAATTATTTTTGAAGAATTAATGAATCACTATGGAAATTAAAATAATAAACGCATCAGATACTTGGCAAATAAGACACGAAGTAATGTGGCCAGATCAACCTTTTGAATTTGTACAGCTTGAAGAAGATAATTCAGGATTTCATTTTGGAGTTTTTGAAGAAGATAAATTAGTTTCTATAGTTTCTTGTTTTATTGACGGGAAAGAAATTCAGTTTAGAAAATTAGCCACCTTAGAAGATTATCAAGGAAAAGGAATTGCTTCTCATCTTTTAAAATATATTCTAGAATTTGCGAAAGAAAAAGGTTTGGAAAAGGTTTGGTGCAATGCCAGAAGCAATAAAAAATCATTTTATAAGAAGTTTGGAATGAAAGATACCTTCAAAACTTTTGTAAAAGCAGGGCAAGAATTTACGATTATGGAAATTTTACTTTCTTAATTGTAAAACTTAAAACATTGATTTTTAGTTTCTTAAAATAAATCTTATATTTTTAAATAAAGCTATTGCTAAATATTAAAAGGATGAAAACGTTTTCGTTTTATGTAACTGTTAAACCTTGTTAAAAATTCTTTTTTTGTTTTAATTCTTTTATTACTTTCGCACCGAAATGAGAAAGTTAATAGTATTTTTAGTATTCATGAATTTGCTTCTGTTAGGAGGAGGCCAATATTTGAATGCAAATACTTTTGGTCCTCATGCTCATCATCATCTGCAAAAACACAGAGTTAAATTCACTAATCAAGATCGCGGAACCTCAACAATTGAAGAAGCTACAGATATTGATCTAGAAGAAGATCTTGTTGGAGGCGAAGATGTTGATTTACTTACGAACAAATATTTTACTGCTTCGTATAGTTTGGTAGACGCTTTGTATCTGGCACTTTCAGATCAGTCTGCTGCGAATGATTCTAATCGTTTAAAAATTTCTACGCCTGTTTTCGGGCATTCAAATCCTATCTACATTACTCAACGAGTATTAAGAATTTGATTTTATAATATACATCGGTTACCTGAGTTACGATCTCTGCGTATCTTGCTGTTGTATATTTTTTCTACTTCTGCTTATATAAAGTAAGGTCTGGACTAAGGCTGGCTGATGCATTTTAACATCCAAAGGAATTTTCATTCCAAAAAGCATTCAATCGCTTAATTTCCAAACTAAATCATGAAAAAAATCATTGTGTTCACAGGCTTAATGGCCTTGGTGTGCTTAACGAGCTGTACATCTAAAAAAGAAGAAAAAGAAGAAGCTGAAAAATTCACGGTTACAAACCCTGTTAGAATTGATACTTCATTCACAAAAGAATACGTTTCACAAATAAAATCAGTTCGAAATATCGAGCTTCGCGCCCAAGAAAAAGGGTTTTTACAAAATATATATGTTGACGAAGGACAGTTTGTAAAAAAAGGACAACTGTTGTTTAAGATTATGCCAAACATGTATGAGGCTGAGTTACTTAAAGCGCAGTCTGAACAAAAATCGGCAGAAATCGAATTGCAAAATTCTAAATTATTGGCAGACAAAAATATTGTTTCTAGAAACGAATTGAGTGTTGCCCAAGCTAAATTGCAATCTGCAAAAGCTGAAGTGTCTTTAGCAAGACTTCATTTATCATTCACAGAAATTAGAGCTCCGTTTGACGGAACTATCGACCGTATTCCTTTAAAATTAGGAAGTTTAATTGACGAAGGAGAATTGTTAACAAGCCTTTCAGACAACAGTCAGATGTTTGCTTACTTCAATGTTTCAGAGCCAGAATATCTTCAGTATGAAACAAATATTAAAGATCGTGCAGATAACAAAGTAGCGTTGGTTTTAGCTAACGGAGATACTTTTAAAGAAAAAGGGAATGTTGAGGTTATCGAAAGTGAATTCAACAACGAAACAGGAAACATTGCTTTCAGAGCAAGATTCCCAAATTCTGGAAAATTACTTAGAAACGGAGAGACAGGACAAGTTCAAATGAATGTTCCGCTTAAAAATGCTATTGTGATTCCACAAAAAGCGACTTACGAAATTCAAGATAAAAAATATGTTTTCGTAGTTACTAAAGACAATAAAGTAAGTTCTAGAGAAATTACAATTACTGGAGAAATTCCTGATTTATACGTAATTAAGACAGGTCTTACAGAAAATGATAAAATCTTACTTGAAGGTGTTCAGAAAGTAAAAGAAAACGACAAAATCAAATTTGATTACGAATCTCCAAAAGAGGTTATCAATCATTTACGTTTAAAAGCAGAATAGGTTTACTGGGTTTTAATCATTAAAAAATACAAAAATGTTTAATAAATTTATTCAAAGACCTGTTCTGTCGATAGTAATATCGTTGATTATTGTCTTTTTAGGGGTATTGTCGGTTTTAAGTTTACCAATAACCCAATTCCCTACAATTTCACCTCCAATGGTGAACGTTACTGCAGATTATCCTGGATCGAATGGTGAATTGATGGTTAAGGCAGTTGTTATTCCTTTGGAAAGAGCCTTAAACGGGGTTCCAGGGATGAAATATATGGCTTCTGATGCAGGAAATGACGGTGAAGCAACAATTAAAGTAGTTTTTAACTTAGGTACAGATCCTAACCAAGCTGCAATTAACGTTCAGAACCGTGTGGCTTCTGTTACCAATAAACTTCCTCCTTTAGTAATTAGAGAAGGTATCAAAATTACTCGTGAAGTACCGAGTATGTTGATGTACGTGAACCTTTACAGTACAGACAAAAATACCGACATGAAGTTCTTATACAACTATGCCGATATCAACGTACTTTCTGAATTAAAAAGGGTAAACGGTATCGGTTCTGGAGATATCTTAGGAACACGTGAATATGCAATGCGTATTTGGTTGAAACCAGATCGTATGTTGGCTTATAAAATTTCTGCTGATGAGATAATGGAAGCATTATCAAGTCAGAGTTTGGAAGCTTCTCCAGGTAAAACAGGGGAGAGTTCTGGTAAACGTTCTCAAGCATTTGAGTATGTATTGAAATATTCTGGACGTTTTACAACGAAAGAACAATACGAGAATATTGTAGTAAAAGCAAATCCGAATGGTGAGCTTTTGAGATTGAAAGATGTTGCAAAAGTTGAATTTGGAAGCTCGATGTATGATATCTATTCTAATTTGAATGGAAGACCATCTGCGGCGATCGTATTAAAACAATCTTTTGGAAGTAACGCGAATCAGGTTATTGAAGAAGTAAAAGCAAAACTGGAAAAAATCAAACAAAGATTTCCAAAAGGAATGGATTACGAAATTTCATATGACGTTTCTAAATTTCTTGACGCTTCTATTGAAAAAGTAATTCACACTTTGGTTGAAGCATTTATCTTGGTAGGTTTAGTAGTATTCCTTTTCTTAGGAGACTGGCGTTCTACGGTTATTCCGGCAATTGCGGTTCCTGTATCATTGGTAGGAACGTTTGTGTTCATGACATTTTTCGATATTTCATTGAACTTAATTACATTATTCGCATTGGTATTAGCAATTGGAGTCGTCGTCGATGATGCGATTGTGGTTATTGAAGCTGTCCACGCCAAGATGGAAGAGGAACATCTGTCGCCATTTAAAGCCACTAAGAAAGCAATGCATGAAATCGCGGGGGCAATCATTGCAATTACCTTTCTTATGGCGGCGGTATTTATTCCGGTAGCATTTATGTCAGGTCCTGTTGGGGTATTCTACAGACAGTTCTCTGTAACTATGGCAACGGCGATTATTCTTTCGGGTATTGTGGCTTTGACTTTAACGCCTGCGCTTTGTGCGATGATGTTGAAAAATAATCACGGAGTGCCTAAAAAGAAAACACCAGCAAATAGATTTATTGATGCTTTTAATGAAAAATTCAATTTAGCGCAAGGAAAATACCAAAATCTGTTAGCTAAAATTGTGAACAGAAGAGTGGTTACAATTGTAGCGCTTCTTGGTTTCTGTGCTGGAACATGGTTAATAAGTAGCACTGTTCCTTCTGGATTTATTCCGAATGAGGATCAGGGAATGTTTTATGCTGTAATTCAGACTCCTCCAGGTTCTTCTTTGGAAAGAACAAACAATATTGCGGAGAGAGTTCAGAAAATTGCTGAAGGTATTGACGGAGTGAAATCGGTTTCTTCATTAGCAGGTTACGAAATTCTTTCTGAAGGTACAGGTGCTAACTCAGGAACATGTTTGGTCAACCTTAAAGATTGGAGCGACAGAAAAGAATCTGTTATTGAGATTATGCATGAAATGGAAGAAAAATGTAAAGATATTGCAGGAGCTAATATCGAATTCTTCCAACCGCCTGCTGTACCTGGATATGGTGCTGCTGGAGGATTTGAGCTTCGTTTGTTAGATAAAACAGGTTCTGTTGATTACAAAAGAATGGAACAAGTAAACAATGATTTTGTTGCTGAATTAAATAAACAGCCAGAATTATCAAACGTATTTAGTTTCTATAGCTCGAGTTTCCCTCAATATATGATGAAAGTTGATAATGATTTGGCACAGCAAAAAGGTGTTTCTATCGAAAATGCTATGAATACGCTGTCAACTCTTGTTGGAAGTAACTACGAAATCAGTTTTATCAAATTCGGTATCAATTATAAAGTAATTGTTCAAGCTTCGCCAGAATATCGTGCGCAACCAGATGATATCTTAAAATTATACGTTAAAAATGATCGTGACGAAATGGTGCCTTTTTCTGCTTTTATGAAATTAGAAAAAGTGTACGGACTTTCAGAAATTACACGTCATAATATGTATACTTCAACGCAGATCAGTGGTTCACCTGCGGCTGGTTATAGCTCTGGTACAGCAATTAAAGTGATTCAGAAAGTAGCTGCTGAAAAACTGCCAAGAGGATATGACATTGACTGGGCAGGTATTTCTGCCGATGAGGTAGCACAAGGTAATCAAGCTATTTGGGTATTCTTAATCTGTTTAGGATTCGTTTACTTGGTATTAGCGGCGCAATACGAAAGTTTTATTCTGCCACTGTCAGTAATTCTTTCTTTGCCAGCCGGTATTTTTGGAGCTTTCCTTTTATTAAAATTAACTGGATTAGAAAACAATATCTATGCTCAAGTTGCCATGGTAATGCTTATCGGATTATTAGGTAAGAATGCCGTATTGATTGTAGAGTTTGCGATTCAAAGACACGCAGCAGGGAAATCGGTTCTTGAAGCAGCAATGGAAGGAGCAAAAGCTAGGTTCCGTCCAATTTTGATGACCTCGTTTGCTTTTATCGCTGGTTTATTGCCACTTGCTTTTGCAACGGGTCCGGGTAAAATTGGTAACAGAACAATTGGTACTGCAGCAGCAGGAGGTATGCTTATCGGAACCATTTGCGGTGTATTTGTAATTCCGGGCTTGTATTTCATATTTGCTAAAATTGCTGAGAAACACAAATTGGTAAAACATGAAGAAGAAAACCCATTAACAGAAGAAATTGATAACAATCATGTATAAAGTTAAAACATATCAATATAGTATTGTATTAGCTGCATGTCTAGCAGTTGCAGGGTGTAAAACCCCTGCACCTGAGGCAGCAGTAACTACAAGTACGCCAGTTCCTGATTCGTTTGGGCAAACAGCTCAAACACAGGAATCAAACAATAATACAGCTGCTTTAGCTTGGAAAGATTACTTTAAAGATCAGAATCTTATTGATCTAATTGATATTGCTCTTAAAAATAATCAAGAACTAAACATTACTTTACAGGAAATAGAAATCGCAAAGAACGATATTCGTGTAAAAAAAGGACTTTTATTGCCAACTGCGGGCTTACGTGCAGGAGCTGGAGTAGAAAAAGTAGGTAGATATACAAGCCAAGGTGCTGGTGATGCTACAACTGAAATTAAACCAGGTGTTGAAACTCCAGATCCGTTAGGAGATTTTACAATTGCCGCTTACGCGAATTGGGAAGTAGATATCTGGAAAAAACTTCGTAACTCTAAAAAAGCAGCTTTAAATAGATATTTGGCTACGGTTGAAGGTAAAAACTTTGTTATTACAAATCTTATCGCTGAAGTTGCTGATTCTTATTATGAATTAATGGCTTTAGACAATCAATTGGATATTGTAAAGCAAACTATCAAATTACAAACTAATGCTTTAGAAATTGTAAAAGTTCAAAAACAAGCGGCAAGAGCAACTGAACTTGGAGTTAAGAAATTTGAAGCAGAGGTTTTAACTTCACAAAGTATGGAGTTTGATATCTTGCAGAAGATAAAAGAAACAGAAAATAAAATCAACTTTTTGCTAGGAAGATATCCGCAGGAAATTAAAAGAACAAGCAATAATAATTTCTTAAGTCTTTTACCAGCAGCTGTAAGTTCTGGAATTCCGTCTCAATTGTTAGAGAATCGTCCAGATGTTAAACAAGCAGAATTGGAATTGGTGGCTTCAAAATTAGATGTAAAAGTAGCTCGCGCTGAGTTTTATCCTTCTTTGGATATTACTGCTGCGATTGGGGTAAATGCTTTTAAACCTTCTTATTTGTTTACAATGCCAGAATCGTTATTGTACTCATTGGCTGGAGATCTTGTTGCGCCTTTGATTAATAGAAATGCGATTAAAGCGGAGTTTGCAAGTGCCAATGCAAGACAAATTCAAGCATTATACAATTACGATCGTACGGTTTTAAATGCGTATTTAGAAGTTTCAAATCAAATGTCTAAGATTGAGAATCTTCAAAAAGGTTACGATCTTAAATCAAAACAGGTTGATGCATTAAATACTTCTATAGATGTTTCAAACGATTTGTTTAAATCGGCAAGAGTTGATTATTTCGAAGTTTTAATGACTCAAAGAGATGCATTAGAAGCTAAATTGGAATTAATCGATACTAAAAAAGAACAATTAAATGCTGCAGTTCATGTCTACAGAGACTTGGGCGGCGGATGGAAATAAAATTGCCACTTAATTTGTAGAGAAAAAGCCTTTTGGGAGTAAAATCCTGAAAGGCTTTTTTTATTGCTAACCATATAGAAAAGTGTAAAATTTAGTTTTAACACATAGAAACATAGATTTTTATTGCTCCTGTTTAAGATTACAGAAAAAAGCAAGCTTTAACACATAGTTCTATGCGTAATATTATAAGTGAAATGCCTTTACTAAATGCCTAAAAGCTATGTTTCTATGTGTTAAAAAATTATAGAACCGTCACTTGTTTTTTGTACGGTTTTAATATTTCCTCGTCTGGCGAAATATTAGTTACCAAAACATCAATATCTTTTAAATGCGAAACAAAATAAGTTTCTCCTGTATCAATTTTTTCGCTTGAACCCAAAGCAATTATGAAATTCGAATTCTGAATCATATTTCTTTTGATCTGCGCATCATCATATAAAATTCCAGTAAGACCACGTTCATGATGAATTCCGCAAGTTCCCAAAATACAGATATCGGCTCTGAAATTTCTGAAAAAGTCCAAAGATTCCATACTGGCAGTCGTAAAAGAGGTTTTACACATTTTTCCTCCAGCAAAAATTAAATCAATGTTGGGTAAATCTTCAATTAAAACTGCAACTGGAAAACTATTTGTAATTACGGTCAATCTCAAATCATGCGGAAAACTTGCTACCAAAGCCAAAGAAGTTGTTCCTCCATCAATAAAAACAACTTGTCCGTCTTTAAGATAAGAAATTGCTTTCTCTGCAATAATCTTTTTGTTTTCAAGATCGTGTTTTTCTCTTTTTCTATAATGCAAAGGCATTGGAGAAGGAGCAACCGCACCACCGCGAACAGCTTTTAAAAGTCCCTGGTCTGAAAGTTCTTTCAAATCACGTCTGATCGTATCTTCAGAAACACTCAAATATTCGCTTAACTCTACCGAAGTTACACGATGTTCTTTAGATAAATATTCTAAAATGGTCTGTTGTCGTTCTTCTTTTCTCATTTCTATTTGCGGTTTAATACTGCAAAAATAAATAAAAAATCGCAATATTTTGCTGTTTGTTGCAATTTTTGCATAATTTAGCAGCAAAATAAAATTACAATGAAAAAGAAATCAATTGCAATCGACATGGATGGAGTGCTTGCTGATGTAGAGGCACACCTAATTACTTACTTCGAAAGAGATTTCGGAATAACAATTTTAAGAGAAGATATTCAAGGTTTAACTGAGGAAGAAGCATTCCACAGTCGGGAGAAGGTTATGAGTGTTTTAAACTCTAAAGATTTCTTCAGAACATTACCCGTAATTGACGATGCTGTAGAAAGTTTAAAACTGTTACAGGAGAATTTTGAGATTTATATTGTTTCTGCAGCTACGGAATTTCCGCTTTCGCTGAATGAAAAAATAGAATGGCTTGCAGAACATTTTCCTTTTATCAATTGGCAGAACATTGTTTTATGCGGAAGCAAAAGCATTATCAATACTGATTATCTTATCGATGATCATCCAAAGAATCTAGATTTTTGCATGGGTAAACCCATTATGTTTACTGCATTTCATAATGCAAAAAAAGAAAATTATTTAAGAGTAAATAATTGGAAAGAAGCTGTTGCTGTTTTAAAAGAAGCAGTTTAACGCAAGGTAATTTTTAAAAATTACTTGTTTTTTGAAGAAAAAGCCTTTCAGAAATCTTCCGAAAGGCTTTTGTTTTATATAGGAATTGCTATTCTAGCTTTAAATCCATTTTCAGGTTCTGTTTCAAATTCAATGCTTCCTTTAACCGTGTGAATTCTATGCTCCATATTCTGAAGGCCATTTTTAGAAATCTTCTCTTTTTCACAGCCGACTCCATTATCGGTATAATTTATTAAAATCGATTTCTGATCGCTTTCAAATTTTATTACAACTAGATTTGCCTTACTGTGTTTTTTCATATTCACCATTAATTCTTGCAAAACCCTTCCGATAGTGATTTTCTTTATATCGTCAACATCTTCCCAGTTTACACTTTCTAAATTGGTGGCGATAATATTTCTTTCAACAGTATTATAGGCAGAAAGCATTTCTTTTATGCTTTTGGTGAAATCTTTTCCGGTTTCGATTTTATTGTTTTCTTTCGAAATCCCTCTTACACGCCCGTAAATATCATCCAATTTCTGAAGAAGATTTTCTTTAGTGTATTCTGTAGCCAATGGCTGAGATTCAGCAAAAGCAATTACTTGGAATACATCATTTGCTAATTCATCATGAATCTTTTTAGAAATTCTCGTTTCCGTATCGTATGAACTTTTAAATTCGATAGCCTTATTTTTATTTTTATAGTAGCGAATCAAAATCGCAATTAAAATCACCAAGAAAATAAAAACAATTACAAATACAATTCGGAGATATTTGGCTTTTTGAAGAGATAATTGATTTTCGGCTTTTTCTAAACGTAGTTTTTCATTTTCATCCTTTTCCTTTTTTGCATCGTATTTAATTTTGGCAGATTTGTTTTTGAAATTATTTCTAACTTTAATAATACTGTCGTTTAAGGTAAAATACTTTTGTGTGTATTTGGGAGTATTAGAAGTATTGTCATTTGAGACTAATATTTGCAACGCTTCCAACCTTTCATCAACACTATTCATTTTTGTTGCTACTTTGTAAGCCAAAAGAGCGTTTTCATCTGATTTCTGTTTGTCTTTTTTAGAATAATAATCGGCAAGATGAAGATAGCTTTCAATGCTTCCATAAGTGTCATTAGTTTCGACTCTTATTTGAAGACCTTCAGTCATTAATCGAAATCCTTTTTCATCCATTCCGTTTTTGAAATATGCAAAACCCAAATTATCTAACAATATAGATTTATCACTTGGAGCAGCTTTCTTTTTTAAGTCTTTACTTGAAAGAGATTGTAAAAGAGAATCTAAAATAGGGATTGCTTTATTGTATTTTTTTTGTTGAATATAAACAGCTGCAATATTTTGTATGGGACCTTGTTTTAAGAGAGGGTCGGCATATTCATTTGCGGCTTGTTTATAGTAATAAATGGCATCGTCATAAAGAGAAAGTTCTTTGTCAGCAATACCCAACGAATTATTTGCGTCAGCAATATAAACTCCTTTTTTAATATATGGTAATGCTTCAGTTATGATTTCTTTACTCCCATAATAATCTCCATTTCTCTGATAGATTTCTGCAATTCTATTGAGTATGTACGAGATATTGGCACTGTCTTTTAGGATTTCATATAGTTCTTTTGATTTATTGAATTGGTAAAAGGCAGTATTAAAATTCTGTTGATCAAAATTTTCAATAGCTTTGTTTCGTAAAAAGAGTGCCTCTTTCCTAATGGATTTATTATCAGGATTAACAGGTTTTTTTTCTTCGCAAGAAAAAAGAAAAAGCAAAATAATACAATAAAAAAAAGGGGACCGTAACATTTAAATTTACTTTCCCCGAAAATAGTAATTAATTAGATACTAAAAACTTTTTTTTTATTATGGACCTGGTGGTGGTGGATTTCCATTTCCTTTGTCACCAGGACCCTCATTATAATCTGCTGACGGTGTGCCAACCTTTTCAATTTTCTTTTTAGGTTGAGTCTCATACTCATCAGGAGTACAAGAAAATATCGTGAACAATAGCGCGAAAGCTATGAATAGTAATAGTTTTTTCATTTTAATTTAATTTAGAAATTAGACATAGGTATGGCTGTTCGGACTTGTCCGAATCTTGGAATTGCGATACCAAAATTGTTTTTTGGGGAAGTGAAATCGTGTAGACTGTAAGACGTAATTTATACTTCCCGAATAAACTCGGTCTTACGGTTTTCCACAATGTTAATTAGAACTAGTTTTATATTTTTGTTTTAGTCTGCAGACAAAACTTGAACTAATTTCTGATGCAAAGTAATGACGCTTCTAGGTCACTATCGATAAGGGATTCCCGGAATTCCTGCGTATTCCTGAGATTCCCGAGAATTCCCAATAAAGCAAATATGCAAAGGCTATTTTTTGCTAAAATGTTATTTGATTTCTAACCAAATCTCTATTATTATAGATGCAAAAAGTTCGTCAAAAGTTGGTTGCGAACAATTAAAAAAAATATAGAAATAAAATAGATTTGGAACGGAAATTGAAATTGCTGGTAAGAATTTAATTGTAGAAGTAGAAAGTAAAGGCATAGAAAAAAGTTTTGGTTAAAAATGAAAATTAGAGAGTCAAAAGAAGTTCCTAAAAAAGGCAAGATGAATAATACATTAGAAGAGTATAAAAAAGCGATTAGAATTAAATACGAGATCGAAAAAGAGGGAGAATACTTTGATTTTTTATACCATCCTTCGCGCGGTAAACTCCGTGATTTGTGCTGGCTTATTTTTGAAGATAATCCGACACAAGACGATTTAAATGTTTTTCGAAATTTATTATGCTTAAATTTTGACCATACTCAAAAACATAAATTCAAAGATCAAAAAGACAAGTTCAGGCCTATTGAAACTTTTTTCAAAGGCGAAACGGACCCGTCAAATATTGACGCCATAAATCTTGCTGCGGTAATCGTCGACTTTCAGCCGCGCCCGTTTAAAAAATTCAATGAAAAATGCAGAATTGAAGAAGCCAAACAAATTAAAAATGTCGTTGAGAATGTAACTACTGAAATAGAAAATAAAGGCATAGAAAAAAATGTTTTGGTGAAAAATGAACATGAAGAGTCAAAAGATATTCCTAAAAAAGGAAATCTCTTGTTGAATTTTAAGAATCTATTTTCTAAAAAAATGGCTCAGAAAATATATCCTCGTAAAATAATTACGATTGCAGTTGGAGCAGTTGCTCTAGTTTCTTCTGCGTGTCTATATTTGGTTCAGAAAAAAGATTAGAAAACATTGTTTCGAAATGAAACTGATAAGCATTTTGAGAAATAAAATGCATAAAGCAGTAAAAAGAATGATTTTTTGAAGTGTAATTTTGGTAATTAAATAGTTTGTTTTCCGGCATATATTTACTGTTATTTACACTATAAAGATAAGAAAAAAATCCCGTTAAACCTAGTAAAAATCAATAAAATAGCGTTTTTTTAGTGAAAAAAAATACACTTTTTAATATAATTCAGAACTATCTAAATATCAGTTTTTAAGAGGAAAACTAATTTTTTCAGAAACCAAATCGCAATAAAATTATTTATATTTATAAAAATAAATAGATTATCATTCTACATAAAGTCCATTCCAAAAAAATCCCGTCTATGAAAAAGCTTCTATTACTATTAATCGTTTTGTGCACTGTCAGCTGTAAAAAATATGTGGTCTCGTTTGAACAGCCAACCGATATGAAATTAGATAACTTAAAACTAGAAGTCTTTTTAGATAAAGAGAAAGTTCAAGATATTAATTTGAAAGCAACAGAAGCATTGCCGACTTATGAAACAGTTAGCTTGTCTACATCTGGAGAAGGAAAACACTTGCTTCAGGTTAAAGCAAAAGACACTACGTTCAATTTCGACGTAAAATATCCCGAAGAGAAATATATTATGGTTACTACTCATATTAATAATAAAGGAAAACTTCATGTTGGGATTTTAAAACAAAATTATAAGTTTAGATTCCGCTAGTAGGAGATTCGCATACCTAAGTTTTACTTGTATTCTCCCAGATTCCCAAGTACTGGCTGTAAATTATTGAAGACATTGGATTATTTAAAATTTGATGAATTCAAGTAAAAAGTAGAAAATAAAGTTTTAAATGTATACATATATTATAGTAAAGTATAAAACGAATTTTGTGAGATCATGATTTAAATATAAATTCTACATATATAATAGTACTTAGCCCGACAGTTTTCCAAAAGCTGTCGGGTTATTTTTTGATACATATATTATATAAGTATAGAAATGTCCGTTCGAGCGCAGCCGAATCCGATCGGGTTTTGTAATTCGGAATAATTGCAATTTTTGATTTAGGAGCTGTTTCCCGCTATCCGCTCCAATCTTTTCGGACCGAACCCCGGCCCAAAAAGGATTTCCGCTTCTATCGGGGCTATGGGATCGGTCTTCGAAAGAGGATTTTCGGTAAAACTAAGCTCTGGCAAGCATAAGAAATCATCAAAAAACGGGATCAAAGGCTAAAAATCCAATAAAAGCGGAGAGATGAAGCCCCCGAAAAACTGGAAAAACGGAAAGCGTTTCAGAAAAATCCCACGCAAACCCAAAAAACATGAAAACGTAAAGAATATGTTGCCAGCGAGTTAAGAAATAGTTTTGAAAAAGATTTAAAAAAGGGCATGAAAAGTGTTGGAAAAGCGGAAAAAGGTTCTACTTTTGCACCCGCAACAGCGAAAACGCTCTTAGAAATTCAGGCAGGCAACAGGAATCGGAACGGAAAGAAATTTTCGGAAAAAAGATTCGGAAAAGCTTGCGGGAATTGAAAAAGCTTTTTACATTTGCACCCCGCAAAACGGGTAGAGCTCTTTGAAAGATTGGAAGAAAGATTATAAAAATGAGGCGAAAAAAAAGCTTCAATTTTTTTTAAGTTTTTCTTGCAGGAAACAAAAAGAAGTTTTAGTTTTGCACCCGCTTTGAAACACAAGCGATACAGAATAGAAGACACGTTCGTAGACATATTGAATTGACAGCCGTCTCGTTTAACAACGAGACAAAAGAAATAAGAGCAGTAGAATCGATAGATTCGAAAAAGAACCGATATAAAGCATCGATTATATAATATTAAAATATACGATGAAGAGTTTGATCCTGGCTCAGGATGAACGCTAGCGGCAGGCTTAACACATGCAAGTCGAGGGGTAGAGGCTTTCGGGCCTTGAGACCGGCGCACGGGTGCGTAACGCGTATGCAATCTGCCTTTCACAGAGGGATAGCCCAGAGAAATTTGGATTAATACCTCATAGCATTGGAGAAGGGCATCCTTTTCCAATTAAAGTCGCAACGGTGAAAGATGAGCATGCGTCCCATTAGCTAGTTGGTAAGGTAACGGCTTACCAAGGCGACGATGGGTAGGGGTCCTGAGAGGGAGATCCCCCACACTGGTACTGAGACACGGACCAGACTCCTACGGGAGGCAGCAGTGAGGAATATTGGTCAATGGGCGCAAGCCTGAACCAGCCATGCCGCGTGCAGGATGACGGTCCTATGGATTGTAAACTGCTTTTGTACGAGAAGAAACACTCCTTCGTGAAGGAGCTTGACGGTATCGTAAGAATAAGGATCGGCTAACTCCGTGCCAGCAGCCGCGGTAATACGGAGGATCCAAGCGTTATCCGGAATCATTGGGTTTAAAGGGTCCGTAGGCGGTCTTGTAAGTCAGTGGTGAAAGCCCATCGCTCAACGGTGGAACGGCCATTGATACTGCAGGACTTGAATTATTGGGAAGTAACTAGAATATGTAGTGTAGCGGTGAAATGCTTAGAGATTACATGGAATACCAATTGCGAAGGCAGGTTACTACCAATTGATTGACGCTGATGGACGAAAGCGTGGGTAGCGAACAGGATTAGATACCCTGGTAGTCCACGCCGTAAACGAT